>NZ_JAKJSW010000066.1:0-20728 GCF_050337375.1 Vibrio makurazakiensis
AACAATTGCTTTACATTAAGTGAGCTTTGTATTAATTAATGATATGTAATTCCGTTTACTGTTTGGGTGGTTTCGAAATGAGCAGACAAAGTACTAAACCTGAAACGCTACCTCGGCGAGCTGCTGCGGGAAAGAGTGGGCCTAGTGAGCACAAGCAAGAAACTGATGCTCTTGAATGGGACTTGATGACGGAAGAGCAACAAAAGGATATTTTAGCGCACCTAAGCGATATGCCATTTCAATAAGCGAGTTGGTGAAACTCGCTTAAATATAATGGTTACTTCACGCTCAAACTTAGAATGCAAAGAGAGGGGGTATTTACACAAACATGTGGTTGGCTTTGGTGACACCACGGTGATAAGTACAAAATGTATCTTCCGCAGCTTCTGTTTTACTGTGGATTTTAATATTGGTAATAACTTCGACTGCACCAGCGTCATAACATGCTTGTTCTGCGCGCTTCACTATCTCTAGCAATTCGTTTAGTTCCCCTTTCATGGTTGTTTCCATAGCACCAATTTGGTGGGGGATATTAGAAGCTTTAACAACCTCAATAGCCTTGTCTACGACTTCAAAATTATTGCCTTCCTTTAGCCTTGGGATAACTTGAAAGGCAACCATTACATTATCTTCACGTTTCATATTAGACATAAACTCAAACGACTCTACAGGTAAATATTGGCAGAATCATAGGGTAAATGACTAATGAATGCTACTTGCTTCCCCAATGATCGCTTACCCATCCGCCTATGTGTTCATCGAAGTGGCTGCCGGGGAAACGGTGGTTCCGTTCTACTGAATGTTCACACTCTGGTTTGCTATCGAGAAGCTCTTGAATGTAGTTTGCCATCGGGTCATTTGATAACTGGCGCTCTCGCCGTGTAGCGACTTCCTTGATTAGTTGTAGGCGATAAGTAGAGCTAGCTCGTTTCATGATAATGACCTCCCGGTTGTGATTACTAATAGAAAAAACTAGTAGGGGGATCGACTAACGTCAACGTGTCTAGGGACTATATTTTTGCATTCGTTGGGTTATCAGTAGCTTGCTTGGAACTTAAAGTTGAGACTGTTTTTGTCTCAACTTTATAATTTGAGATTATGGTGATTTGAGGAAAATACTAACCGCGACGTTTCGCTAAATTCTCCGTTCTATTTTTCAGGTTTTCGACTTGGTTTACTTTTGAATTGTTTAACACTTTTTTTCTTCGCTGTTCGACGGTTTGCCTGTTTATCACGAGGTGGGCGTTTTCGTTCACCCGTTGTTGGTTGATCTGTTACTAGGAAGCCTTCTAATGATTCTAGAGGGAGTTCGCGGTTCGTTAATTGGCGAATAGCGGTTAAGTGCTCTGCTTCCCCGTGGCAAACTAAAGAATAAGCTAGACCATTGTTACCAGCGCGTGCGGTTCTCCCAACTCGGTGAACATAAGCCGTAGAGTTACTTGGTAGCTCGAAGTTAATTACGATAGGTAAAGAGTCAATGTGAATACCTCTCGCCAATACGTCGGTTGCGACCAATACTTGAACATACTTATTTTTAAAGGCTTGTAGGGTTTCTTCTCTTTCTTGCTGACTTCTATCACCGTGCAGTGCTTCTGCTTTAATACCCGCTTTGGTTAGCTTTTTAGTTAGAGAGTCAGCATTGTCTTTCGCACTAATAAAAACCAGTACCTGTTCCCAGTTGTTATCTTGAAGCAGTGAAATAAGCGCTTTGGGCTTACTTCCTTTATTCACTAAGTAGAGCTTTTCTTCGATGGTGTCGACAACGCTGTTTGCTGAGTGTGCCTCAATACGGACTGGCTTGAACAACACCTGCTCTACAACGCTTTCTAATGAAGTTGGCAGAGTTGCCGAGAAAAGCAGTGTTTGTCGTTTCTGAGGCAGCACAGGGAGTAATTTTTGGATATCTGGCCAGAACCCCATATCGAGTAAACGATCGGCTTCATCGAGGACGAGTTTTTTTACTCCTGAAAGCTCGATCACGTTACTTTCAATCAAATCCAGTAATCGACCCGTTGTCGCGACGACAATACTTGGCTTTTGTGCCAGTTGCTCGACCTGGCTGTCTTTATCGATCCCACCGCATAACATGCATGTCTTGATGCCAACTATGTCTGCGATTTCGGATATAGCTAGGAAGACTTGGTTAGCTAATTCTCGAGTAGGGACCAATACGACGGCTTGAATTGAGGTCGTCGATGTATCGATTTGTTCGATTAGCGGAAGTCCAAACGCTAAGGTTTTCCCGCTACCTGTTTGTGCAAGTGCTAACACATCTTTGTTGGTTAATGCTGGTGGGATAACAGATGCTTGAATTTGGGTAGCAGTTTGAACATTACTTGGTAATGCGTTGATTAACGCTTCGCTAAGAGAAAGTTGAGAAAATAACATAAGGACAACCGAAGAAGGACAGGGCGCAAAGTCTAGCAGTTACGAACAACAAGTAAATCTTTGAATCATTTTGATGACCTAACCATCCTTCGTATTGTAATGACGTCAACTCACAGTAGAATAGCCAACCTAAATTATGCAGGTTGCCATAATTTACCCACTGCTAGGTTTTATTTATGAGTTTCGAGAGTATATGGCTATTCATAGTCATCGTGTTTTTTATTGCTATTATACCGGGCCCAAATGCGTTGCTAGTTTTGAGCACGGCATTGACCCAACGAAAGCTGTTTGCATTCATTAATATCACCGGTGTTTCATTAGGCTTTATCTTCCATGCCTTTATTTCTGCAAACGGTATAAGTTTACTTTTAACTCAGTCACCTACAGCTTTTGAAGCACTGAAGTGGGTGGGGGTATTGTATTTGATATGGCTTGGCTATAATCATTTTAAGGCTGCAAAAAATGCTCAAGATGGCGTGCTTGCGGTCGTTAGTGCAAAGGGCAGCAATCTCAGTACTCATTTTGTAAAAGGCCTACTGACCAACTTACTTAATCCGAAAATAGTGCTGTTTTACCTATCTATTTTTCCTCAGTTTGTTACTCAAAAAAGCGTAATGTCAGACAGTTTAATGCTCGGAGCTATTCAAGCGTTGGTGGTAGCTGGTTGGTTTTTGGTTGTGATCCTTTTAGCTGACACCTTCAAAAAATTGCTTACGAAAAAAAATACTTCAAGGGCGATGAACGCAACCTGCGGTTTAATATTCATAGGGTTTAGTATTCAGTTAGCGGTGTTCCAGCTCTAGTCTAAGAAAAGTGAGTGGCAGTTAACGTAATTGTCAGAAATTGCCTGCTAAAAGTGATTTTATTGGCAGTTCTTACTAAAGTTTTATTAATTGTGGTCGAGATTATAGATTGAGTTGATGGTTATATAATTGAGTCGTGAGAGTGTTTAACATTCTTGCAATCTATAGCACAAGGAGTGGAGTACATCATGAGTGAAGAGACGAATGAGCAGAAGCGTCAATATTATCGTTTAAAATACCCAAAGCGAGCGAGACCTGTTTTGCGCGTTGAAGACCAGTTATTTCATGTTAGTGAAGTTTCTGAAAAAGGCGTTCGTCTTATGATCAAGAACCTGACGGCTTTTTACAGTGGGTTGTCTTTAGTCGGTACTTTGGACTTACATGATCATAGTAAAGTAAAAGTTTGTGGTGCAGTTCTTCGCTTCGATGGTAATGAAGTTATCTTACAATTGACCAAAGGCCCTACGTTTAAAGATATGGTTTCAGAGCAAAGACATATCCGCCGCAAATACCCATCATTTTTTGCCAGTCAAAAAGCCGTGGCTTAATTCTACCTTTGGTTAACGCATCTCTCGCCCTTACGTCGTAGGGCTAGCAATACTGTCCGTATCTTCTAATACCTCCTAATGGGAAGGTTTCCTGCCGTTCTTAACTTTTCTTCAATGTTCACTTGTCTATAAGATCTTTAAACTTGCAGTAAATCATGATTAGCAAACGTTTAATCAGTATAATGTTTGATAAATTGCCATTTTGGAAGTAAAGACATAGGTAGGACATGGGCAGTCAGTTCAGCGCACAACAAAGTATGCTTCTTAGCATTAAGTCAGTGCTAGCAATTCAGATGATGGCAATAAGAGAAGGCTTGCTGTGGATTTTACCCTGCTTGATGATGTCGTCTTTGATTCTCTTTGCTGCCTCGATTGGCGAGTTTACCGTAGGCAAAGATGTCTATTGGGTTGAAACCTTATATGGACTTTATTATCGAATAAATAGCATTTTTCCTATTCTTCTTACCGCTGCACTTTCTTATATTCTTGCGATGCAGTGGCGTTTGCCAAGACCACCTATTGCACTAATTTCGATTGTTTACTTAACGCTGTTTAGACAACCATTTGAAGATGCTCAAAGCATCATTACGTTTGAGTTGATCGTCGCAGTGATCACCCCTTTATATACAATTCCATTGATTGCGTATTTTTATCGTCAAGCTCACTTGAAAATCATCCGAACGGACCAGGTTGGTAAAACAGTAAAAGATTCATTGAATCTCATTGTTCCTTCACTGTTCACCGAGGTAGTGGTCGTCGCAGTAAGCTGGTTTTTTGTAAATGTATTAACTCAGTTATTGGTCTTTGGAGACTTAGACGCACTGTACGCTCAATCACCGCAGTGGTTTGGCTACCTTTATACTTTGCTTAACTCGTTATTGTGGTTTATCGGCATTCACGGCTACTACGCATTATTACCCTGGATTGAAGTACTACAACAAGCGGTTCCAAGTGGCGTAGAAGCCGCTCAAAGCAACGAGATAGTCAACCACTCTATGATGGCCGTGTTCGTCTTTATAGGAGGCTGTGGTGCAACGTTGGGTTTGGTTTTATCTATTCTGTGTTTTTCCACTGATAGTACATATAGGCTCATCGCAATAGCAGCCTTGCCACTAGTGATGCTCAATATCAATGAAGTATTATTATTCGGCTTACCGATCATTTTTAACCCAAGACTTTTTATCCCTTTTGTTTTGGCACCTATGGTTAATTTAGCTATCGCCTACATGGTGCTAGCTGCTGGCTGGGTAAGTATTCCTAGTGTTATTGTTCCTTTTAGTAGCCCAGTATTACTCAATAGTTGGCTTGTGACGCAGGGAGATATGAACGCTGTGTGGCTGCAACTGTGCTTAGTGGTTATCGGTGCGGCTATTTACACACCATTTGTCTTTAAAATTAATAACCTACGACGAGCGCAGAGCATTCCCTTCCCGTTTTTTGATTCGAGTTATACAAGAAGGCGCGAAGAGGCGGATGTTTTAAGTGCAGATAAAGTGTCAGAGAAAGTAAGCACTCAGAAGCAGGAATCCGAACTCGAAAAAGGTTTGGAACGCTACAGTCAGATCGATTTTTGCTTAGAGTATCAACCTCAGGTTCAGCAAAAAACGGGCAAGGTTGTCGCTTGTGAGGCTTTAATACGAGCAAAAGACCCGGCAACAGGCCGTCTAATTTATCCTGGAGATTTCCTGCCTTATTTTGAACAAGCGAAAATGATGGGTGATATCGATCTTTGGGCTGTTAAGAAGGTGGTTTCTGATCTCGAATTAAGCATCCATCAGGGGAGTGCGCTCAAAACCAGTGTAAACATCACGCCAGAGACTTTACTCAATGCCGATTTGATTTCTAGGATTTGTCGCTATATCAAGCCAGTTGGTGATTGGGTAAACATTGAGATCACTGAGGAAAGCTTGTTGGGTGACCGAGCTCAAGTTGCTCACTCACTTAGTGAATTACGGAGTTTAGGCTGCAAGATCTCAATCGATGATTTTGGAGTTGGTTACTCTTCACTAAGCTATTTAGGCCAATTTGATGTTGATGCGATTAAGATTGATCGTAACTTTGTGTTGTCTCTTGATGATCCGAAAGGCAAAAAAGTGTTCTATGCGATGTTGAAGGTCGCGAAAGAATTAGAGTTAGATTGTGTTGTTGAAGGTGTTGAAACTCAAAAGCAGTTAGACTTAATCCCTCAAGCATCGTCAATTTCGGTACAAGGCTGGTATTACTCGAAGTCTATTTCACGTGAAGCGCTTGGAGAATATGTTCAGAGTGTGAATGTGAAACCTGAACTAACGTTATCGAATGCTTAGCTAGAATGACCAATTTAAGCTATTAACCAATAGAGACAGCTCAGAAAAATAAAAAGCCAAACTTGAATGAACGAGTTTGGCTTTTTTGATCTTATGAATGCTTTATTATCAGCTAGCGGCGATTGAAACGACCGCGACCACCGCCGCCAGTACGAGCCTTGTGCGCAGAAGCTGATTTAGCTTGTGAAGCTAGAATTGACTCGACTGTAAGTTCCATTGGTTCACGAGGCTCTAACCCGTGACGGAATGTACGAGAGCGAGGAGGCATTTGGTACTCAACATCTGACGCTTTAGGCATACGCTTGAAACGGTACAAGTAGAAGTTTTCAACTTTCTCACGTGCCCACTCAGTTTTCTTCAAGTACTTAACGCTGCTAGCAATCGTTGGCTTAGTGTTGAAACAGTTAAGACGCATCGCTGTATCTAGAATTTCCCAACCGTAATGGTCGACAAGTTGTTGCAGCATGTCTTCAAGCTTTAAGCCATGCAGAGGGTTATTTTGTTGCAGCTCAATTCTTTCTTGCTCTGTCATGAAGATTTCCTCATTCAATAGTGGTTCAGTCTGAGAACCACCATATTTTATCTAAACGTTTATTCTTGAGTCGACGATTACAGCGCGACTTCTAGCATCTTTTTCTGATGCGCTAAGTACTCATCGTAAGTACCTTGGAAGTTAACAAGCTTCTTGCCTTTTACATCAATAATAGATGTCGCCAGTGATGAAACAAACTCACGGTCATGGCTCACGAAAATCAAAGTACCTTGGTAATCTTTCAACGCATTGTTCAATGCTTCAATCGCTTCCATGTCCATGTGGTTCGTTGGTTCGTCCATGATCAGCACGTTGATATCTTGCATCATCAGTTTGCCAAATAGTAGACGGTTTTTCTCACCACCTGAACAGTTGCGTGCTTTCTTATTTGTATCGTCAGCTGTGAACAATAAGCGGCCTAAAATACCACGAACCATCAAGTCATCGTGTTTTGCTGTGCGCCACTGTGAGATCCAATCGAAAATGCTTAGGTCGTTGTCGAAGTCTGACGAGCTATCTTGTGGGCAGTAACCGATAGAAGCATTTTCAGACCACTTCACTACACCATGTTTTTGCTCTAATTCATTTACTAGGCAACGTAGTAGGGTTGTTTTACCCACACCGTTTTCACCAATAACAGCAAGTCGAGTACCAGCTTCAAGTAGTAGGTTTCCGTTTTCGAACAGTAATTCATCATCGAATGCGTGGCCTAAGTCTTGAAGTTCAAGAGCTTGACGGTGAAGTTTTTTTCCTTCACCAAAGTCAATTGAAGGGCTCATACGGCTAGATGACTTAACTTCATCAAGCTTGATTTTGTCCATCTTCTTAGCACGAGAACTTGCTTGTTTCGCTTTAGAAGCATTCGCACCGAAACGGTTTACAAAATCTTGAAGTTCGTTAATTTCTGCCGTTTTTTTCGCGTTACTTGCTAGTAGCTGCTCGCGAATAAGACCTGACGCTTCAAGGAAATATTCGTAGTTACCTGGGTAAATACGAAGCTCGCCGTAGTCGATGTCTGCCATGTGAGTACAAACAGAGTTTAAGAAGTGACGGTCATGCGAAATGATGATCATTGTACATTTACGTTGGTTTAGCTCTTCAGCCAACCAGTTAATCGTATGAATGTCCAAGTTGTTGGTTGGTTCATCGAGTAGCAAAATATCTGGGTTTGCGAATAGCGCCTGAGCCAAAAGCACACGTAGCTTCCAACCTGGAGCAACTTGCTGCATCAAACCAAAATGGAATTCTTCTTCGATGCCAGCTTGTAACAGAATATCACCCGCACGAGCTTCAGCTGTGTAGCCATCCATTTCTGCGAATTCGCTTTCTAATTCCGCTACTTTCATACCGTCTTCTTCACTCATCTCTGGAAGTGAGTAAATACGGTCACGCTCGCGCTTAATTTCCCAAAGCTTTTTGTCGCCCATGATTACGGCGTCAATTACGTTGTATTCTTCGAACGCAAATTGGTCTTGGCTAAGTACGCCTAGCTTAAGTCCTGGAGTAATTGAAACGTTACCAGAGCTCGGCGTTAACACACCGCTAAGAATCTTCATGAAAGTCGATTTACCACATCCATTGGCGCCAATTAAACCGTAACGGTTGCCGTTACCAAATTTAGCTGAAATGTTTTCAAACAGAGGTTCAGCGCCAAATTGCATGGTGATGTTTGCAGTAGATATCAAAGAAGTATTCCTAGGTATGTGCGAGTCAACCGAATTGCGATAAAGCAACAAGTTAACGAATTTGAAGTACGAAATATTAGCGGGCGAATTATACAGGTTTATGGCCTAAAAAATAGATGTGTGATGTAAATCAAAATTTGGAATTAACTCGGTTCAAGTGCTTCGCGTGGGTTTATTCGAATGTGTCGTTATCAATAAGGTCGAAAAATTGTTATCGAGTTTGAGGGGATATCACTTTTAATAGGGGGTGCTAAAGAAGTCCTATTACTTACTGTTTAGTTATTAACGTCTTTTTATTCAATGCTTTAACTCGTGGTTAACGTATCGGTTTTTCCGATTGCAGTAATACGTAAATACGATTTTATAGAACGAGTTACGTGTCCTAATCTTAGAACTAGTTAAGTCACATAAGCATATATCGGGTGCGTTATTCGATAGCTTCATCGACTTGTCATAAGGAATAAAAATGAATAAGAAACTGACGACTGCTGCTGGATGTCCTGTTGCACACAACCAAAACGTAATGACTGCTGGGCCTCGGGGGCCACAATTACTACAAGATGTTTGGTTTTTGGAGAAGTTAGCGCACTTCGACCGTGAAGTTATCCCAGAGCGTCGAATGCACGCGAAAGGGTCGGGTGCTTACGGTACTTTTACAGTGACTAAGGATATAACGCAGTACTCACGAGCTAAGTTATTCTCTGAAATTGGCAAAAAAACAGACTTATTTGCTCGCTTTACTACCGTTGCGGGTGAACGCGGTGCAGCTGACGCGGAACGTGATATTCGTGGCTTTGCTTTGAAGTTCTATACAGAGGAAGGCAACTGGGATCTTGTTGGTAACAATACGCCTGTATTCTTCCTTCGCGATCCCTTGAAGTTCCCAGATCTAAACCATGCAGTGAAGCGTGATCCTCGCACTAATATGCGAAGTGCAACGAACAACTGGGATTTCTGGACGTCATTACCGGAAGCCTTCCACCAAGTTACTATCGTAATGAGTGATCGTGGTATTCCTGCGACTTACCGTCACATGCATGGTTTTGGTAGCCATACGTTCAGCTTTATCAACGCAGATAATGAACGCTACTGGGTAAAATTCCACTTTAAAACTCAGCAAGGCATCAAGAATTTAACGGATCAAGAAGCGCAAGATATTGTTGGTCAAGATCGTGAAAGTCATCATCGTGATTTATACGAAAGCATTGAGAAGCAAGATTTTCCTAAATGGACAATGTACGTGCAAATCATGCCAGAACTAGAAGCAGATCAGGTTGAATTTAACCCGTTTGATTTAACCCGTGTATGGTCACAAAAAGACTACCCATTGATCGAAGTAGGTGAGTTTGAGCTTAATCGTAACCCTGAAAACTTCTATGCGGAAGTAGAGCAGTCTGCATTCAACCCTGCGGCGGTTGTTCCGGGGATTGGGTTCTCACCAGACAAAATGCTTCAAGGGCGTCTATTCGCGTATGGGGATGCTCAGAGATACCGTCTAGGGGTGAACCATCACCAGATCCCAGTGAATGCGCCTCGATGCCCTGTTCACAGCTATCACCGAGATGGAGCAATGCGTACCGACGGTAACTTCGGTTCAACGCTAGGCTACGAGCCTAACCATCAACAAGAGTGGGCAGAGCAACCGGATTATTCAGAGCCGCCACTACGAATTTCGGGCGATGCTGCTCATTACGATCACCGTGTTGATGAAGATTACTTTACACAAGCTGGCGATTTATTCCGATTGATGACTGAGCCTGAGCGTCAGCAACTACTAGGCAATACAGCTAGATCACTTGATGGTGTACCTGAGTTTATCCAGCAGCGACACATTGCCCATGCATATAAAGCGGACAAAGCTTATGGCGAAGGGTTAGAAATTGCACTAGGGTTAAAGTAACAATAAGTGCTGAGGTGCATATTAACGGATATGTTCCTCAGCAATAATTTGACTAGGAGAAAGGTTATGGAAGATTTTTCATTCTTTAAACTGTTTGACACCAAAGAGCTGTTTATTTTCTTTTAAGTACAACCTAAATCTAACTAAGTAAGCGCTAACGCCTTTTTTATGTAAGGTTCAAGCGCTTCTGGTTTTGTTATTGGAGCAAAGCGTTTGATAGGTTGCCCATCTTGCCCAATTAAAAACTTCGTAAAATTCCACTTTATATTGTTGCCGAGTACACCGGGTAAAGCGTTTTTAAGATACGTAAAAATAGGGTGGCTATTCGCACCATTCACTTCTATTTTCTCTGTGATCTGAAAAGCGACACCATAGTTTATCAAACAATTATTACTGATTTCGCTGGCGTCACCAGGCTCTTGATTCCTAAATTGATTGCATGGGAACCCGATGATAGTCAGTCCTTTTTCTGAATATTTCTCGTGAAGTTTTTGTAGTCCTTCATATTGTGGTGTTAGCCCACACTGACTTGCTGTGTTGACTATTAGCACAAGCTTACCTCGTAACTCTTCGAATTTTATCGGCTGGTTTTGCAAGCTGTTGATTGAAAACTGGTAGAAGTCCGTCATCTCATGATTCCCTATTATTTATAAATAGAATATACCGTCATTTGAAACATGCTGCTTTATGTTTGTTTTCGAATTAATCTGTAGTATTCGTATTGGAGTTACGTTTCTATTTAGATTTGGCGCTATTTAAAGCAACTTGGTATAGGGCTATGGATACTCAGAAATCACTAGGGAGAGTGAAATGAAGAAAATATTTCTGTTTGATTGGGGTAACACGCTCATGGTCGATTTTCCGGAACAACATGGGAAAATGTGCCACTGGGAATATGTTGAATCCGTCAGTGGCGCAAAAAAAGTATTAGAAGTGTTGTCGCAATCGCATCCGATTTATGTTGCAACCAGCGCAAGAGATTCCAGTGAACTAGAAATTCATGAGGCATTTAAACGTGCGGAGTTGTCTGATTATATCGATGGTTATTTTTGCGTGGCGAACATTGGCCTTGAAAAGAATTGTCCAGAATTTTATCAAGCCATCCTCAGTACTTTGTCGGTCGATGGATCGCAGGTTGTGATGGTCGGTGATGTGCTAGAAAAAGATATCTTCCCTGCTATTGAGGCTGGTTTGAGTGCTGTTTGGCTTTCAGACGCAAGTGAAACTGAAAGCCAAAATCTTCCTGCTGAAGTTATGAAAATCTCGTCTATCCGAGAATTACTCGACCTTAATTTGTGAGGTCAGGGTATTTACGTTGATACCTTGGCAACATTGACTCGTTGCCTAAAATCCCGCCTTGATGCACATAAATAACCGTTTTCTCGGGGTTTTCTTGTTGCCATCTTTCTAAACACTGCCACATCATAGGGTCATAAAGCAGATCAAACTCAACATCGGTTTGATATTGAAGATCAAGCCAAGTTTGATAGTCATTTTGGTATAGCTTCCCGAAATGGTGCTTTTTATCTAAAGATAGAATTGTCGGATGCTCAGTTTCATTTAATTCGTTGAATTGACTCGTTAGGTATTCCATTCCTCCAACACAGGCACAAGTGATTACCGGAATATTGTGAGGCTTTAAGTGCTTATTCAGGTACAGAGCGGTACTGCCTGTACCTGAAGGTAGTGCTACGACAAACTCGTGTCCGTTCTCAAATCTAGACCAGCTTAATATTTCATGAGCCAGTTGCTTGACCCCGTATTCAGCAAGTGTTGAACGCCCACCTTCAGGTAAAACTAAACAGTGTGAGTTTGGTTTTCTAACTTGGGTGATGTAATCACTAGGATGCAAATTGGAGTTCAACTCTGAAACCGATAAAACCTTTGCACCTAAATCTAAAGCACCACGGAAATTACCGAGTGGGTTCTCTCGTAGCCAGTTAGGTAAATGATCAACATAAAACTCAAGTTGCCAGCCTTTAATTCGAGCCAGTGCAGCCAAAGAATATAGAGAGTTAGCTTGCGCGGAACCATAGCTGATCAGTGTGGTGATATTAGGGTTAGGCTCTTCCAGTATCTTCATGAATTTTCGAGCTTTGTTTCCTGAAAAGWGCGAGTGAAGTTGATCATCTCTTTTCAAAAAGAAAGTATGATTATTGAAACTGTGCTGGGTGATGGGGCTGTTGCTTAGTTTCATTTGAATGGCCTAGCTCTATTAGAAACGGTAAAGAAAATATGAATTAAAGACGCAGTAGTTTAACTCATTCCTTAAAAGTGGCGCGATGTTAGATCAAATAATCTATAAGGGGTGAGGAGTTAATAATGTTAGTCAACTATTATATTAATAACGGCTAACCATAGTGACAAAAACAAACGTTTTCTGGCAGGTCAATTTATATCCGATGCAGGTGGCAAAAATACAACCATGATAATTTCTAATGACGAAAAACTACTTCGGCTCTTGAGGTTTTTCCCAACCGTAATTGTTGGCCTATTTATTGTGGTCTTGACCGGGTTCTTGCTGCATGGTCATCAGATGAAAGTAGACAGTCTTATTCAATCTCTCCGAAACGATGCTTTTAACCAACAAAAAAGTATCCTTGCCGAGCAAGTTTCCAATATCAATAGTCAACTCGAATACGAAAGATCCCAAACCGTTAAACTACTTAAAGAAGATATAAAACATCGGGTGGAAGAAGCTCATGCTATCGCGACCAATATCTATCTCGAGAATAAAGGTCAGCCAGAAAAGTACGTGACTAAACTGATTAAAGATGCGCTACGAAGCATAAAGTTTAATGACAATCGCGGGTACTATTTTGTCTTCCAAATGGATGGTGTCAACGTTATGCATGGTTTGCTGCCCCACATTGAAGGGCAGTCAAAGTGGGGAGCTCAAGATGTACGTGGCACCTACATTTTACGTGAACATATACAATTGATTGAAAAGTCAGGTGATGCCTTTTACCAATGGTGGTACAAGCGCCCCAACTCGGGCGAGCAAGAATTTGAAAAAATTGGTTACGGCAAACGGTTTGAACCCTACGACTGGTTTATTGGCACTGGTGAATATGTCGCCGATGTAGAGAAAGATATTCAGAATCGAATTTTGAACCGCTTGTCTGAATATACATTTGGTGCGAGTGGTTCGGTGTTTGTTATTGGGAAGCAGGGAAACAATTTAGCTCATCATGATAGCCGTCAGCTAGAGGGAGACAGTTCTGGCCTACTCGAAAAGATAGTAGACAACTCTGAAAGTAAGGTGATGACAGAGAGTGGTATCGAAGGCAATTACCTTGAATACCCGAGCACCAACTCGCAACTCAATGATGACTCAAAAAACGATACTTTAATATTTGTTACGGGTTTTAAACCTTGGGGCTGGCACATTGGGGCTGGCATTTCGTTGTCGAAGCTCGAAAGTTATTTGGTCAACCAAGAAGCTCAACTGGATCAACAAAACCGCTCCGAACTTGTGCGTATATTGTTGCTGTGTTTGGCGTTAGCGACGATTTTAGGGATTATTTMACTGCGTATTAGCTATTACATAGGCTTACGTTTTTCTGAATACCAAAGTCGAATTAAGGACGATATTCAAGAGCTTGAAAATAGCCGAGAGCAACTGCATGAACTTGCCACTCATGATGTTCTAACGCATTTACCCAATCGATTAAGACTTGAAGAGATTATCGAGACCAGCATTAAACAGTCGAAGTGTGCCCAAAGCAAATTGGCAGTGATGTTTTTGGACATGGATGATTTTAAGAAAGTGAATGACCAATATGGGCATGCTGTTGGGGATCTGCTACTTCAAGAGGTGAGTCGTAGGTTTGAAGCACTCTTAGGGTGCAAAGACTCAGTTGCAAGATTTGGTGGCGATGAGTTTATTTTTTGTTTCCCTCACCTTCAAGAAGTCAGTGAAGCTAAATATATAGCTAAAAAAATACGCCAGATTTTTAATGAACCTTTCATCCTAGATAATGTTTTGTTGTCGTGTTCGTGCAGTATTGGGGTGTCTATGTATCCTGATGATGGTACGACTTCAGAAGAACTGATCTCAAAGGCGGATATCGTTTTATACCGCTCGAAGGAAAAACGAAGAGGTCAGGTGATGTTCTATGATCGAGAAGTGAATGCCTTAGTGCAGAGAAACTTCATGATGCAAGATGAGCTGACTGAAGCGCTAAAAAATGGTGAGTTAAGCGTTTATTACCAACCTCAAGTTACTCCATGTTCTGCAAAAATGATCAGTGTCGAAGCCCTTTGTCGTTGGAATAACCCAAAGCTTGGACAAGTGTCGCCAATTGATTTTATCGAGGTCGCTGAAAAAACAGGCATGATAATCCCGATAGGGGAGTTTGTCTTTATTCAAGCTTGTCGTGACATTCTAGATTTATCACCCAACGGTGATGACGCTTTAGAACTGTCCGTAAATATCTCGCCAATTCAACTAACACAAGTAGATTTCAGCGAACACTTTTACTCGATAGCCATTGAGATTGGTATTGATGTAAGTCGAGTGACCTTAGAAATTACCGAGAATGTGCTAATTGAAGATTTAGATAAAGTACAACCAACGTTGATAAAATTAAGAGAGTTTGGTTTTGGCTTATCGCTGGATGATTTTGGTACCGGCTACTCTTCACTTAAGTACCTGAATACTTTGCCTATTACTGAGCTTAAGATAGACAGAAATTTCATTAACCATTTGTTTGAAGACCTCCAACAAGATTTGTTGGTTCAAACTATGGTTCGTATTGGCAAGTCATTTAACATGGTGGTAGTGGCTGAAGGCGTGGAAAATATACAACAACGAGAGCGATTGACTGACCTTCAATGCGATCGTTTGCAGGGTTACCTGTTTGATAAGCCAATCGATATTTCAACGCTGAAAGACAAGTACTACAAGCTTGAACTCGCTGAAGCTAAGTCAGTTCTATGAAGCCTCTCTTCAGTACTACTGAGTCGGCTTGCACAACTTTCTAGCTTCAGCGCTGCATTGTTAAAATGTAATACACGCGCGGCAACCACCAACGGACTGATTGGTGAGATTAAACTGCCAGTTATATCGCTTACACATATCATCAACAATCAATAACCCTAGGCCACTTCCATTCGGGTTGTGCTCTTTCTCTAGCCCTGAGCCTTGATCAATAATCTCAAGTTGCTGACTGGTTAGGTTGATGGTTACTGTCCCTTGATTCGTCGCTGCAATGGCGTTTTTAATCAAGTTGCCCACTAACATATTCATAATTGCAGGTGTCGCTTGCAGAGTTGGTTCAGAGTCAGCGTTAAGGGTAACTTCAATGTTTTTATCCGTTGCCTGTGCAGAATGCTGCTCAACAATGCTTTGTAATTCATTGCTGGTGAATAAGCGTACAGGCGCGTCATCATGATTTCGTTCATAACGAACTAGGCTTAAAAGTGCATCGACCATCGTCGACATTTGCTCACTTGCTTCGTTAATTCGGTTAACTTGTCGCGATTGAAAATCGGTCATTTCGCTTCTAACAAGCAGCTTACTTGAGCCTTTAACAATGGTTAGTGGCGTTCGTAGTTCATGGCTTGCATAGCGCGCAAAGGCTTGTTCTCGTTTTAATAGAGAGTTGATTTCATGGCGATACGCATTCAATTGGCTGGCTAAATGTCGGAACTCTTTCGCGGCATCATCGCTTACCGAAAATTCAGTRCCTAGGTTGATGTCTGAAGAATCAAGCTGCTGAGCAAGAGAATTAAAGGGCTCGATAAGGCGTTTTGATAGTTTATAGAGTAAGGCGGCGAAACTGGCCATCAGTACAGCGAACAGTGCCAGTACGATCATGCTCACGAATACCAGTTCATCAATAGCAAACTCAACTTGGTCAATTTTGCTGAGTAAGATGATTGGGTGGGCTTCTCCTTTCTGTGTATATTCACCAACGTAGACCATGCGTGAGCTAGGTTCTTCACCGACCTCTCCGAGGTATGATTTCTTTCCAATGACAAACTGGCGGAACTTAGCTGGGACAAAGTCGGTATCGTTGTATGCCGTTGTTAATATATCGATGTGTATTTCGCCAGTTTCACCCGCTTTGAAGCGTTCAATCGCCTCGTTTCTATCAAGCAGAATACGACGCTCACCAACACGGTCTTCCGAACCATGTAGCGCTGCGTAAAAAATACTGTAGCCAAATGCTGCAACAATCACCGACATGACGGAGAAAAACAGGGCTAAATGCCCAGTGAGACTGCGTGTCGAATTTAGGATTTTTAGGTTCAATTAATTGGCTCCAAACGGAAGCCAACTTTAGGTACCGTGATTAGCATTTGTTGAGCGAAAGGTTTATCCAGCTGATTTCTGAGTTGGTAAATATGGCTGCGTAAAACATCGTTGTTCGTATCGTCTTCTTGCCAAAGCTTATAAGAAATCTCTTCGCGGGTGACCACTTGCGGTGCGCTCTTACACAGCATTTCTAAAATAGTGTAAGTGGTTGGGTTGAGAGCCAATAATTTGTCTTGGCGATAGGCTTTACGAGTTTTTTGGTCAATGGTCAGTTCAGAGAACTCAATTTTCGTCGAGGCTACGGTTCCGTGATAACGACGAACCAGTGCCTTCATTCGAGCTTCTAAAATATCGAGGTCAAAAGGTTTGGTTAGATAGTCGTCTGCACCATGGTCGAACCCTTTTAGCATATCTTCTCGGCTATCGAGTGCGGTCAGCATAAGGATAGGGGTGGTATTACCCAGTTCTCGAAGCTTATTACAAACGGTTAGGCCATCCATTCTTGGTAGCATTAAATCGAGAATGATAATGTCGAATGCATTATCTAAGGCAAGTTGTAAACCGAGTTCGCCATTATCTGCATAATCTAACTCCATCCCGATGCATTCAAAATAATCAAATAACACACCAGCAATCTCGCGATTATCTTCTACCAATAATACTCGTTTCATTTCTTTACTCACCCATCGAATTCAGTCTCTTATCATCCTTATTCAGCGTGAAAAATATGTCAACAACATAACTTTCATGCCGCCCTAGATAAGCTTATTAATAGTTTTAAAAGATATGAAGAATGAATATGCCTGAATTATCACTGAGTAAGCCAATACCTCATCGAGATCGCATCACCCCTGCGGTTTCGTTATCAATTATTGTTCCTTTTTTTAACGAAGAGGAAGTGTTGCCGGAGTTCCACTCCAGGCTAACTAAGGTATTGGACACCTTAGATGAACCAAGCGAAATCGTGTACATCGATGATGGAAGCAAAGATGGCAGTTTGGAATTAGTCGAATCTTTTAGGTCGATCAATAGTTCGATCTCTGTCATTGGTTTAAGTCGAAATTTTGGTAAAGAAGCTGCAATGAGCGCTGGCCTTGAACATTGCCGCGGTCAGGCGATCATTCTGCTAGACGCTGATCTACAAGATCCGCCAGAGCTTATTCCACAAATGCTGGGGAAGTGGCGTGAAGGCTATGACGTCGTCAATATGCAGCGCAGTCAGCGAGATGGTGAGACATGGCTGAAACGCTTYTCTGCTCTGAGCTTTTATCGCGTTATGAATCTATTAGTCAAAATTGATGTGCCAGAGAACGTGGGTGATTTTCGCTTATTAAGCCGTGAGGTGGTTGACCATATTAATCAACTTCCAGAACGGAATCGTTATATGAAAGGGATCTTTTCGTGGCCGGGGTTTAAGCAAACTACGGTTCAGTTTAAGCGTGACGCACGCTTTTGCGGCGAAACGAAATGGAATTACATAAAGTTGTTCGGTCTGGCGATGGATGGGATTACTTCTTTTTCCATTCGCCCATTACGAATTGCCACTGCGTTAGGGGCAATGGTTGCTTTCAGTGCCTTTATATACGGCACCGTCGTTGTCGCGAAAACACTGTTTTGGGGTGACCCGGTGATAGGGTACCCATCAATGATGGTGGTTCAACTCGCGCTGGGTGGCATCCAACTGTTAAGTATTGGCTTATTAGGGGAATACATAGGACGAATATTCATAGAAACAAAACGTAGACCTTTGTATTTAATACAAAATGTATTTGAAAAACCAGCAATGAAAACCACAATGAACTTGGAGGAAAGCGCGTGACTTTTAGTATGAATAGAACCCACTTATGGGGCTTATTAGGGTTTGCGTTAGTACTCAGGTTGATATCTCTTGCAACGTATCCACTCATGGATACAACAGAAGCGCGTTATGGCGAAATGGCTCGTTTGATGGTTGAAACTGGTAACTGGCTGACACCACAGTTTGACTACGGCGTGCCGTTTTGGGGTAAGCCTCCATTGTTTACCTGGATGAGTGCAGTTGGTATCGAGTTATTTGGTTTAAGTGAGTTTGCAGTACGTGCACCACACTGGTTAGCTGGTGTTCTAACCATCATTCTAATGGCTTATATGGCTCGTAAAAGTGGTTACAGTGCGTTAGTTACTTCTATTGTACTGGCAACTTGTGGCATTTTTTCGATCGCCGCTGGGGCAGTAATGACAGATATGGCATTGACCCTTTCGATGACCATTGCAATGGCTGGTTTTTATTTTTGTTGGTTAGGTAAAGGGGAGATCCGTAAAGACAAAATTTGGGGTTATGTTGGTTTCATCGGTTTAGCTTGCGGCCTCCTTGCTAAAGGCCCTGTGGCGATTGTAATTATGGGTATCGCAGTATTTCCATGGCTTGTGATACAGCATGGGTTAGTTGGAGCTTTTGTTCAGCTATGGAAACGATTCCCGATTATTGGCGGTTTAGTTGTGATGCTGGCGATTGCATTGCCTTGGTACATTATGGCTGAAATCGCGACTCCAGGTTTCATTGATTACTTTATCATTGGTGAGCACTTTAGCCGGTTTGTTGTGAGTGGCTGGGAAGGAGATTTATACGGCTCAGCTCATGACCAACCTCGTGGAATGATTTGGCTTTTTTGGATTCAATCTGCAGCACCTTGGTCTATTGTTTTACCGCTTCTTGCGTTTAGACGACGTGAAAAGGTTAAGCAGCTGAATCAAGATAACCCGGGTTTATTTTCGTTCTTAACATGCTGGTTATTGTCACCGCTAATTTTGTTTAGTTTAGCGGGGAATATCTTACCAGCGTATATTTTACCGGGCATCCCAGCACTTGGCTTAATGGTTGCGATGTTAGTGATCAAAACGGATAAAAAATGGTTCTCTCACGTAGCGCTGGTTTTGCCAGTATTGCTGATGATCGCAATGTTAGTTCTGAATTTGGGCAAAGCTGATCAAAAAAGTGACCGTGTAATTTTCACCCAAATTACCGATGAAGCTCCGAGCTTTTACGTAGGAGGTCGCCCATTTTCTGGTCAGTTTTATAGCCAAGGCAAAGCTAAGCGTCTAGAAAGTACAGACATGCTAGAAGGGCTAGAAAAGTACTACCTAATTGGTCGACCAAACGTCGTGATGGACACTTTGGTAGAGAACAACCTGACGTGTAATAAAGAGTTTACCTCTAAGTCTAAACGTGCCTTATACACCTGTTTTGGCTCAAAGTAGATGTTAAGTCGAGTCTCTATTACTCCTATGCTCGTAAAGCACAGCCAACTGATTAAGTTTGGCTGTGTGGGAGCAGCTGGCTTTGTCATTGACTATGCAGTATTCAGTTTGGCTTATTACGTCTTCGGACTCCCTATTTTGAATGCGCGAATTGCTGCATTTCTCGTTGCAGCAACAAGCACTTGGTATGGGAATCGTAAGCTGACTTTTTTACAGGTTCGGTATAAAGGCAATACCGCATTGGCGTTTAAGCAGTGGCAAAAGTTTATGTGTTCAGCGTTAATATCTGCGATTCCGAATCTATTGGTATTTAAGTTGCTGGTGGATGTATTGCCTGAGCAGGGCGTTACGACTTTCATCGCAATGGTGGTTGGTGTATTAGTAGGAATGGTCAGCAACTTCTTATTTAGCCGCTATTGGGTTTTTACTTCCTAATTGCTTGCTTAAAACACTTTATTTTCCGAGTCCGTTACTTCGGCAATTTTTAAAATCTATCATCAACTTTATCAATATGAACTAGGCTATTAAAAGGATAATAGTTAAGTGCTTATAGGTGAGTTGATGATAATTCCCATACGGCCCTYAGTTGTATTGGGCATTATTTCTTTTTTAACACTGTTTATTTTCTTTGGTGCTGTTTGGCAGGTTATTGCTGCTAGCGCGGTGATTAGTGTCATTGGCGGTGGTGTGCTGTCTTATTTACTTCCTAAGCAAGAAGCCGAATTAAACGAAGAGTTGTACCAAGTCCTGTATTCGCTTCACCATGTCATTGTTCCCCGTCTAATTAAACAACTCGACTACGCGAGTCAGGATTCTGCTGAATCAGTTGACCAACTTTCAGCGTTATTTCGCCAGTTATCAGAACAGTCGAGCAAGATATGTGGCCAACTTTCCTCAAAAGAATTATCGGATGACCAATGCCACCGCTTGGCAGATAAGGTCAAAGACACTCATTCGCAAATTATCTTGTTACTGCAATTTGGAGATAGAACGCATCAAATGCAAACTGGTGTGTTCGAAGCGATGAACTTGATAAGTCACCAGGTTGAAGCTGTACTTAATGACCC
>NZ_JAKJSW010000494.1:0-600 GCF_050337375.1 Vibrio makurazakiensis
GATTACCGCTGACTCCTTTGTTAACCATATATTCAATTGCTTGGTCCGCCAGATGTTTTCCCTGCTGTGTATGCCAGAAAAACTGAGCGCCTTTTTCCGCGAATAAACTAAAATTATCGTCGATAAGCCCAAAAACTTCGGCTTTAGTTTGTGCAATATTTTTTGCTTCAAAAGATGTGATGTATTCAACAGGCACAACTTCAATCGACTGACCTTGCCTTTCTTGAACTTTTTCCGCACATCCACTCAAAGTAGCAATAGAAAGGATCATTAAAAGAACTTTAAATTTATTTAAACGGATCATTTTTGAAAGCCTCCTGAAGATAGTATTTCTTGAGTCCAAATCGAACTAGCTTGCTCATACTGGTTTTCTATCACGAAGAAACGTTCTAAAGTCGTCGTCTTTTTCATTGTTGGTAATTGAATTTGATTAGGTTCAATTGGCTTCACTAAATTTACTGTCGCCACAATGATCAATTCAGTTTTACTACGCTCGGTACCTGTATTTCTAAATAACGCGCCCAAAACAGGAATATCACCAACGAAAGGAACTTTACTTAATGATTCTTTATCTTCAGTACTCAGCAGTCCACCTAAGAC
>NZ_JAKJSW010000067.1:0-20725 GCF_050337375.1 Vibrio makurazakiensis
TTCTGGTAGTGCCTCTCAACGCCGTCAGGCAAAAGATGATTTCGAATACTTAGAGACCCCTGAGTTTTCTGAGTGGCAGTTAGCAGAAGACGCGACCCCTCAGTTTTATCCAAACTACAATATTCCAGCGGGCGAGTTTTCTGGCGGAATCGGTAAAGAAGTCGATATTCGTCCACCACAACAAGTTCTGGAGCTGATCCCTGGTGCAAGAGCCGATCGCCAAAACGGTGAAGTGACGCTTTGGTTATTGCGTGAAGAAGAAGCCAAAAAGGTGTGGGACACGGCATTAGAAATGCTAGAAAGTCGCAATATTGAAATTCGTGAACAATCAGATCTTGAGCTGGAAACTGGCTGGGTGACTTGGGAGTCGGAAGACGAAGAAGTGACGATTGGTAGCCGATATAAGATCTCTCGTTTTGAAGCGAATAATCGCCATGGCTTCAAAATTAACCTGATCGATTGGAAAGAAGGCACTGAAGTTAAGCCTGTTACAGCAACGAATAAAGAGCGTTACAACGCTTTTATGACGAACTTAGTAACGGCTCGCTACGATCAAAACCTTCGTGATGAAGCAGCAATTAAAGCACAAGAACTTATTAAGCAAATTCCTGTATCTATGGGGGCTGATAGAAGTGGCTTCCCTGTTATCATTGCGCGAGCACCATACAATGTGCTTTGGCAACGTTTACCTAGTTTACTGCCAGCAATGGGCTTTACTCTAGAAGAACGTAACCAATCTCAAGGTACGATAAAAGCTAAATACGCTTCACCAGATGATGAGTTCTGGGAAAGCATTGGCGTTAAACCTGTCGATCTTAAAGGTGGTACGTACACCTTCCTATTTGGTGACTTAGGTAACCGAACGTCTATCAACGTTACTGATGTTGCAGGTAAGCCTGTTGAAGAAGAACTACTGAAATCTCTAGTTCCGGTATTAGCTGCGGTAGTCGATAAAGAAGAAACTGAGTAATCAGTACTTGAATGAAAAAAGAGGACGTTATGTCCTCTTTTTTATTGTTGGTCGTTTGTTTTCTCTGCTTGTCTCTGTTTATCAAGCTCAGTGAGTTTGTCGAGATCACTTTTCCCTTTGTGCCTCTCAACCTGCTTAAATTTCATATTCGCGGTGTACTTCAAAGCGGCAATGTTGCCGATAACAACACTCACTAAAATGATACTGATTACCCAAGGGTTAGTCAGAAATTCCATCGTGCCCCCTAATCATTAATATTGATAATGAAACGTGTGTAAATGCGTTCCATATTCTTAATAATAACACCTTGTCCTAGAATTGGCTGCTGAGCCAACTGACTTTCAAGAACAGTCTTTGATAGCTGAGATAGGCATTGGCTTGAGGTTTCACGATGGCTAATATGCCATGGTTCAATCGCAACACCGCCTAAATCTGAACTATAGGGGAAAAAGAAGCCGTACGAATTTAAGTTAGCTTTTAACCATAGGTAGAATTCTTGTTGATGCCCAGAAAAGTATTCCCACGGTTCAAGTTGCAGTTGAGAGCCTTGAGGTAGCAAGTTTCTAGCAAACACATCAAATTCACATCCCCAGTGGTGGCGACTTGCCCCAGGAAGAGCGGACCAACGCAAAATGGCATACAATTTTTGTTCATCGCTGAGTGATGCAGGGTCTATTTCTTGGCTATTCGAATCTAAAATAACGCGTTTACCTGAAAACTTACCGTTCCAAATTGCGCTTTGTCGTTCGAAGTTACGATAGCCACTTGCAATCTCTAGCTTGAAGCCTGCCTCTTGAGCAGCAGTGACTAATCTATGTAAATCTTTCTCAACATCAGGGTGTATTAGGAAGTGCTTATCTCCAATTAATGATGTGATTAAGTGGCTATCTACTTGGCCAGTCAGCTGCTCAGGAGTCATTTAGTTACCGAAAAGATTTTGTAGCGTTTGTTGATACATCTTAGTGAGCTTTTCAAGGTCATTTACATTCACACATTCGTTCACTTTGTGAATAGTTGCGTTAACTGGCCCTAGCTCAACAACTTGTCCACCCATGCGAGCGATGAATCGACCGTCGGAAGTACCACCTGTTGTCAGCAGTGCTGGTTTAACATTATTTACTACATCAACAGCATCAACAACTGCATCAAGCAATGCACCTGTGTCGGTTAAGAACGGGTCGCCATTGAATGTCCATTTCAGATCATATTCAAAATCGTACTTATTAAGAATAGAGTTGATTTTTTCAACAATCAGATCGTTATTTAACTCAGTGCTGAAACGTAAGTTAAATTGCACGTTAAATTCGCCAGGGATCACATTTGATGCACCTGTACCAGCGCTTACATTAGGGATCTGGAAGCTAGTTGGTGGGAAGTAATCATTACCTTGGTCCCACTCTGTCGTTGCCAGTTCGTTAATAGCAAGCAATGAGCTGTGTACAGGGTTACTTGCTAGATGAGGATAAGCAACGTGCCCTTGGGTACCTTTCACCGTTAAATCGCCAGTAATAGAGCCACGACGGCCATTTTTAACTACATCACCTACATGCTCAGTACTTGATGGCTCACCTACGATACACATGTCGATGTTTTCACCACGAGCCATTAGTGCTTCTACAACGCGAACTGTACCGTTGATGAATGGGCCTTCTTCATCGGAAGTAATTAGGAATCCGATAGAGCCATCATGATCAGGGTTTTCAGCAACAAATTGTTCTACGGCTACAAGCATTGAAGCGAGTGAACCTTTCATATCTGCTGCGCCGCGTCCGTGTAAATAGTCACCTACCATCGTCGGTTCAAATGGAGGCGTATCCCATTGTTCAATTGGGCCAGCAGGAACAACGTCAGTATGCCCAGCAAATGCAAATAAAGGCCCTTGAGTACCACGACGAGCCCAGAAGTTGGTGGTATCTTCAAATACCATTACTTCTATTTCAAAACCAATCGCTTTTAAGCGTTCGATCATTAGGTCTTGGCAACCTGCATCTTCTGGGGTTACTGATTGACGGCTGATTAAGTCTTTTGCCAGRGCCAAAGTTGGGCTATCTGTCATCCTTGAATTCCTTAAATAACTAACTTGAATTATGAATAAATTGTTGAATATTGGTCGGCTTTAAAGCCAATGTGAAACTGTTCGCCCACCTTCAAAATAGGGCGCTTGATCATTGCTGGATGTTCCACAAGAAGATCAATAACGGTCGACTCGTTTAGTGAGTCTTTCTGTTCTTGAGAAAGCTGACGGTAAGTAGTGCCACGTTTGTTTAGTACCAGCTCCCATCCAAGCTCTGAACAAAATGTTTTAACTAGGTCTTCATCGATTCCCTGTTTACGGTAATCGTGAAAATCGAACTCGATATTCTCAGCTTGAAGCCACTTTTTTGCTTTTTTGATTGTGTCGCAGTTTGGGATGCCGAACATAGTGGTCGTCATGACTTTTCCTCTTGATGAYGCTTATCTTTATTATGACTAAATCCTAACAGGACGGCCGATACAAACCAAACGGGATGTGAAATATTTTATGCAATGAAAAAAAAGCGTAAGAAAATGCCACGAATGGACTGTTATTGATCAACCTCAACACCTTTAAATCTAAAAAAGAAATAATGATTTGGCACAGTTATAGGAGGTGTCAATGGAGTTGAGTCCTGTTTTTGCAAGGCGGCTATATATAGCTTTGTTAGTGGAAAGCCTTGAACGGCCGAATGTGCCTAAACTCATCGAGAAAACGGGGTGGCCTCGTCGTACTATACAAGATGTACTCAAGGCACTACCGGGGATTGGTATTGAACTCATGTTTGTTCAAGATGGGCGGCGTCATAATGACGGTTACTATCAGTTATCTGATTGGGGACCGTTTGATAGCCAATGGGTGATTGAACGAAAAGCYGATATAGCAGTCAGCCTTGGATTTAGTGCATAAGCCAGCGAAAGCTGGCTTTTTTTATTGAATTTGTTTATCTGGACACTGGTAACTAGTACCCAGTAATGTCACTGAGGTTGCAAAGTCTTGTGGGCGAGAAAAGACCAAAGTATTTGCCCCCAAAGATAATGCGTTATTTTTTGCTTTGTTAATCGCGCCTTGCAGTAATACATCATTTGGAAAAAATAAGTAGCTGTACCAGTGGCCTTCACTGCCTGTAACTTCACCAAGAAACTGACAGTTCGAAATATCAAAAGAGCCGTGTAAATCTAACTTAATATCACGGGCTTGCTCATGCATGGCTACTGTTGGTGCGGTGCAGCCAGAAATTGAGATCACAGCAATAAAGACTGCCAGTAGTTTGTTCATTTTAATTCCTTTTAAAATGCAAAGTAGAGACCAAACCCCAACCAACTTGCAATCAATAAGCCCCAAGCTAGCATGGGTGGTTTAGGGTTCTGTATTTCCTGCGTTTGTTCTTCGATTACTTCGTTAGTTACTGCTTGTTGTTTCATTTTTTGTTGTTTTTTCTTTGCTTTATCTGCTTGGCGACTTTTTTCTTTTTGTTGCTTTTTATACAGTGCGATGCCTTTTTCAATCCCTTGTGCGACTAGCCTTGTTTGTTCTTTCGTTTGGCCTGGTTTCTGAGTAGCCTTCGCAATTTTCATTGCTTCCTGTTGAGATTCAATTGATGGCGTATTCGTCTTATTTTTCATGTTAATGATAATTTGGTATTAGATTCTAATTAAGATACCGTAAATTTTACCCTAATATGAAGAAATTACGCTAAAGTGCTTGTTTAAAATTTGAAGTGAAAAGTTCGTGCGATATTCCATTGAGCAGTATGATAAAAATGGCTTTTTAAAAGCACCGATGATCCTTTGGCTAGGTTGGCTATTTTTGGCTAAAGCATGGGTTGTATTTATTGTTGCTGGAGCGAGCCGTGATTCAGGCGCGAAAATTTTAGAAATTGTTTATCCTGATCACTCAATGCTGTATCTGGGTATTGCGATGGGGTTACCCAGTATTATTTTTATGTGGCTCATAGGGCTGAGAAATACTGAGAGGCAGTGGGTAAACACTATTATACGGTGGGCAAGGGGAGTGACATTATTGACTATTTTGGGTCAGCTTTCACAAACCGCTTACCATGTCTATTTAGATAATGGTGCGTTCCGTTGGTCAAATGCTGTCACTCTTGTTGCTCTACTCTGGTTCGCTCTTTACGTATATAAAAGCCGAACGGTCAGAGATTGTTTTGTTACTCCTAATCTGACAGAACTAGAATCGAAAAACGAATGATCACTATCAACAAACAATAACAAGATATCACTACACTGGAACGAAAAAGTAGAGGATTTTATATGTCACACGCTCAATCTGCGATTTTACCTGAAGCGGGTCCTTTCGCACTTTATACTCAGCTCAAAGTACAAAAAGATGCTGCTTTAGTTCTGTCTAAACTGCAAGCTCTACCTTTGTTAGCCGAAGAACTTAATCAAACTCAACCAGATGCTAATTTGACAGTATCAGTGGCTTTTTCTAAGTCGTTCTGGGATCAATTTGAACAAGATGCACCTAGTGAACTTATCGACTTTCCAGAATTGGGCGAGGGAGAAATTAAGGCTCCAAGTTCAAATGTTGATGTGTTAATCCATTGCCATTCTAATCGTCATGATTTGCACTTTTATGTGTTGAGAAAGTTACTGGCAGATATCTCAGAGTCAGTGACTGTTGTCGATGAAACTTACGGCTACCGTTACCTAGATTCTCGCGACATGACTGATTTTGTTGATGGTACCGAGAATCCGAAAGAAGCCCAGCGCCAAGAGGTGGCGATTGTTGCCGATGGTGATTTCGCTGGTGGTAGTTACGTAATGGTGCAACGTTTTATTCATAATCTTCCTGCGTGGAATCGTTTAAGTGTTGCAGCTCAAGAGAAAGTGGTTGGTCGTACCAAGCCAGATTCCATAGAATTAGAAAACGTGCCTGCAGCTTCTCATGTTGGTCGCGTTGACATTAAAGAAGAGGGCAAAGGGCTGAAAATTGTTCGTCACAGTTTGCCTTATGGTTCAGCTTCTGGTGAGCATGGTTTGTTATTCATTGCCTATTGTAATAACCGACATAATTTTGATGCCATGCTAGAAAGCATGTATGGCGTGACAGATGGAAAAACCGATCAGCTGCTTAGATTTACAACAGCAGTGACTGGCGCATACTTTTTTGCACCATCACAAAAATTGTTATCTGAACTCGCTGTAAAATAGTTCAGGTTTCAATTAATAAAAAAGGAGCATTTATTGCTCCTTTTTTATTAAGAATTTTTAGTTTCGGTCGATATAGAGTCACCTTTTAAACCTATGTGATGCATCTTTAATGGCAATAACGGTTAATACCAACGTATCTGCACTAGTCGCACAGCGAAACCTTTCGAATGCGAGTCAGATGCTAAATCAATCTTTGG
Source organism: Vibrio makurazakiensis (assembly GCF_050337375.1). Taxonomy (NCBI): domain Bacteria; kingdom Pseudomonadati; phylum Pseudomonadota; class Gammaproteobacteria; order Vibrionales; family Vibrionaceae; genus Vibrio; species Vibrio makurazakiensis. The sequence goes on from NZ_JAKJSW010000067.1 coordinate 6,358, forward strand.
AGCGCCTTGCTTCAGGGAGTCGTATTAACAGCGCAAAAGATGATGCCGCAGGTTTACAAATATCTAATCGCTTAGAATCGCAGATGCGTGGCCTCGACGTTGCAGTTCGAAATGCCAATGATGGTATCTCCATTATGCAAACCGCAGAAGGCGCGATGAACGAAACGACTAATATCATGCAACGCATGCGTGACTTGGCTCTTCAATCAGCTAATGGGTCAAACAGCTCTTCGGAACGCATTGCTCTTCAAGAAGAAGTGACCGCTTTAAATGATGAGCTGAATCGTATAGCAGAAACGACTTCATTTGGTGGTAAGAAGCTATTGAATGGTGGTTTTGGTAGTACAGCTTTTCAAATTGGTGCGGCTTCTGGTGAGGCTGTTCAGGTTGAATTGAAAAATATGCGTACAGACGGATTGGATATGGGGGGCTTTAGCTACGTTGCGAGCGGAATGGCTGATAGCTCTTGGTCTGTTTCTAATGGAAGTAATGATCTTCAGATGTCATACACTGATCAATTCGGACAGCAACAGAACATTTTAATTAATGCTAAAGCTGGCGATGATATTGAAGAACTCGCGACTTATATTAATGGACAAACAGATTTAGTGTCTGCCTCTGTTAATGATAAAGGGCAGTTGCAAGTCTATATGTCTGGTAAAGATACATCGGGGACGATAGCGTTTTCTGGTGGTCTTGCAAGTGAGCTTGCTATGTCGAATGGCACTTATGAGTCTGTAGATAATATTGATATAACCGAAGTAGGTGGTGCACAACGGGCTGTGTCTATCTTGGATACTGCAATGAAGTATGTTGATAGCCATCGAGCTGAACTTGGTGCTTATCAAAACCGTTTCGGCCATGCGATTAACAACCTCGAAAACGTTAATGAAAATTTAGCGTCTTCAAATAGTCGAATAAAAGATACTGATTACGCGAAGGAAACTACGCAGATGATTAAGCAGCAGATTTTGCAGCAGGTTAGCACATCAATTTTGGCTCAAGCTAAACAAGCTCCAAACCTCGCTTTAACACTTCTAAATTAGAAAACTCCCCATCGACGATAGAGCCAATAACTTTAATAAATAATTGATAATTTTATTTTAATTTGGCCTTTCATCACACAAACCTATCCAAAGTTAGTTACTTATAAATTAATTCGAAAAAAGCCTAAAGAAACCTCAGATACCGCCGTTATAAAAAGTAACTTTGAGAGAACTACTTGGTTTTCCGAGACGTCGGAAACCGCAACACCGGAAAATCAATTGGAGAAATCACCATGGCAGTGAATGTAAATACAAACGTATCAGCAATGACGGCGCAACGTTACTTAAACAATGCGAACAGTGCTCAGCAAACATCAATGGAACGCCTATCTTCAGGCTTTAAGATCAACAGCGCTAAGGATGACGCGGCAGGGCTACAAATCTCTAACCGTTTGAACGTTCAAAGTCGTGGTCTAGATGTCGCGGTTCGTAACGCGAACGACGGTATCTCAATTGCACAAACAGCAGAAGGTGCAATGAATGAGACAACCAACATTCTACAGCGTATGCGTGACCTTTCTTTGCAATCGTCTAACGGTTCTAACTCGAAATCAGAGCGTGTTGCGATTCAAGAAGAAGTAACAGCACTTAACGATGAACTTAACCGTATCGCAGAAACGACTTCTTTTGGTGGTAACAAACTACTGAATGGTACTCACGGTACTAAGTCTTTCCAAATCGGTGCGGATAACGGCGAAGCGGTAATGCTATCTTTAAATGATATGCGTTCTGACAATGCTCAAATGGGCGGCTCAAGCTACCAAGCTGCACAAGCGAAAGACAAAGATTGGAGTGTTCAAGCGGGCGCAAACGACCTAACTATCGCTCTTACAGATTCATTTGGTGACGCGCAGAATATCGTAATTAACGCTAAAGAAGGCGATGATATCGAAGAACTTGCGACTTACATTAACGGTCAACAAGACCTAGTGAAAGCGTCAGTATCTGAAGATGGTGAGCTACAAGTCTTTGCAGGCAATAACAAGGTAGACGGTGCTGTAGCATTCTCTGGTGGTCTTGCTGGTGAGCTAGGTATGCAAGCTGGTCAACAAGTGACAGTAGATACTATCGATGTAACTTCGGTAGCTGGGGCTCAAGAGTCTGTTGCTATCATTGATACCGCACTAAAGTATGTAGATAGTAGTCGTGCTGAACTGGGTGCTTTCCAGAACCGTTTCGACCACGCAATTAGCAACTTAGACAACATCAACGAGAACGTTAATGCATCGAAGAGCCGTATTAAAGATACAGACTTCGCGAAAGAAACGACTCAGATGACTAAGTCTCAAATCCTGTCTCAAGCTTCAAGTTCTATTCTTGCACAAGCTAAACAGGCGCCTAACTCAGCACTTAGCTTACTTGGTTAATCACTAAATCTAAGTCTGATTTAAATACTAAACCCAGCTTTGGCTGGGTTTTTTGTTTTGTAGCTTTATGAATTTAAAAGCTCGAAGATCAATTGGGTATATAAAGACGAGCATTGATTCTCGTAGGTGTTTAGGCAGCCACCATAGGGTGTTGTTGTACAAACAGGTAGCAGATTACGATAGGCTTTGGATTACAGTAGTGTAATTCGAGTATTCTTATAGTTAACAGTGAAAGCTAGAGTAAAGACAGAACGGTACGGTAAGTATTCTTAGGGGAAAGCGCGCTGATACGAGGATGCTTGGATTTCTTTTAGGTAATAAAAAACGCTGCTCAAAGGCAGCGTTTTAAAACTGTAAAAGGAACTAAATTACTTAGTTACTTTAAGAACTGCAGTTTCACCAACAGTTACAGAACCAGAAAGTTTGTTCAGCTCTTTGATTTCGTCCATGTTAGAGATAACAACTGGAGTAAGAGTTGATTTAGCTTTCTCTTCTAGAAGAGCTAGGTCGAAAGTGATGATAGTGTCACCAGCTTTAACTGATTGACCTTCTTCAGCAACGCGAGTGAAGCCTTCGCCTTTTAGTTCAACTGTATCGATACCGAAGTGAACGAAAAGCTCAACACCATCGTCAGACTCGATAGAGAAAGCGTGGTTAGTTTCGAAGATCTTACCAATAGTACCGTTTACTGGAGCAACCATTTTGTCGCCAGCAGGTTTGATAGCGATACCGTCACCAACGATTTTCTCAGCGAAAACAACATCTGGCACATCTTCGATGTTTACGATTTCACCAGATAGAGGTGCGATGATTTCAATTGCACCAGCGTCAGCGCTGTCATCAGATACTAGCTTCTTAAGTTTGTCAAACAGACCCATTGTGTCGTGCTCCTAACGTTTAGTTTTATTCTGTCGAATATAGTATACCAATCTCAGATAATAGACGACATTTTTTAGCCGTCTATTAGATTGGCTATTCGTGACTATTGAGTTTTTTCAGCGATGAATTTTTCAACGCAAGCTTCAATTTCAGCTGCCGTTGCAAAAGAAAGTGCTTCATCAGCCATAGCTTTAACTTCTGCGAAGTTAGAGTTACGGATTACTTTCTTAACTTTAGGGATAGAGATGCCGCTCATAGAGAATTCATCTAGACCCATACCAAGAAGAAGTAGAGTTGCACGTTCGTCACCAGCTAACTCACCACACATACCAGTCCACTTACCTTCTTTGTGAGAAGCATCGATTACTTGCTTGATTACAAGAAGAACCGCTGGAGACAGTGGGTTGTATAGGTGAGAAATCATTTCGTTACCACGGTCAACTGCAAGAGTGTATTGCGTTAGATCGTTAGTACCGATAGAGAAGAAAGAAACTTCTTTAGCAAGGTGGTGAGCGATTGCAGCTGCTGCTGGAGTCTCAACCATTACGCCGATTTCGATATTTTCATCGAATGCGTGGCCTTCTGCGCGAAGCTCAACTTTGTATTCTTCGATAGCTTTCTTCAGTTCACGGATCTCTTCAACAGAAATGATCATTGGGAACATTATACGAAGCTTACCGTGTGCTGACGCACGTAGAATACCACGTAGCTGGTCACGTAGGATTTCACGACGGTCTAAGCTGATACGTACTGCACGCCAGCCTAGGAACGGGTTCATTTCTTGTGGAAGATCCATGTATGGTAGATCTTTATCGCCACCGATATCCATAGTACGGATAATCACTGACTCACCGTGCATTGCTTCAGCTACTTCTTTGTAAGCAACGTATTGCTCTTCTTCTGTAGGAAGCGCGTCACGGTCCATAAATAGGAATTCAGTACGGTACAGACCAACACCTTCACCACCGTTACGCAGAATACCGTCACAGTCTTTAACTGTACCGATGTTGCCGCAAACTTCTACTTGGTGATTATCAAGAGTGATAGCTGGAAGGTCTTTCAGTTTTGCTAGCTCAGCTGCTTCTGCTTCAAAATCAGATTTGATTTTCTTAGCTTCTGCTAATTCAGCATCTGAAGGGTTGATGATGATTTTGTTGTTCATCGCGTCTAGCACAAGCATGTCGCCGTTCTTAACTTGCTTAGTGATATCGTTTGTACCAACGATAGCAGGAAGTTCAAGTGAACGTGCCATGATTGAAGTATGAGAGGTACGACCGCCGATATCACATGCAAAACCAAGAACGTAGTCTAGGTTAATTTGTGCAGTTTCAGATGGAGTTAGGTCGTAAGCTACTAGGATAACTTCTTCATTAATATCGCTTAGAGAAACGATGTTAATGCCTAGTGCGTTTTTCACGAAACGAGTACCGATATCACGGATATCTGTAGCGCGTTCTTTTAGGTACTCATCATCAAGTGACTCTAGTGCTACCGCTTGCTCTTCGATTACTGTGTAAATCGCGTTGTCTGCGTGCATCTTGTCTTTCTTAATGAGTGCTAAAATCTCTTCTTCTAGCTCTTCATCTTCAAGCAACATGATATGGCCTTCAAAGATTGCTTCTTTTTCTTCGCCAAAAGTTTCAAGTGCTTTTTGCTTAACAACTTCAAGTTGTTGAGAAGATTTGTTACGAGCGTCAAAAAAACGCTGAACTTCTGCTTCAACTTGATCGTCTGAGATAGATTGAGTGTTTAGGACAATTTCATCTTCTTGAAGTAGTAGTGCTTTACCGAAAGCAATACCAGGAGATGCTAGGATGCCTGAAATCATAGCCTTACCTTAAGTTGGTCAACTGTAAACGGGAGAATAGTGACTTAGTCGCTGACAAAGTGTCGAATTAATTGAGTCTATTTCGAACAAAGCCACTTTGCAGAGCAAAATGGCTTTAAGAAGAAATGACCGAATTAGTGTAGTTGATCCATTAGAGCAACTAGGTGGTCAACAGCTTGCTGTGCTTGTGGGCCTTCAGCTGAAATTGTAACGTTAGTACCTTTAACTAGGCCTAGAGTTTGCAGCTTGAAAAGGCTTTTTGCGCTAGCGCTTTTGCCGTTAGAAGTCACAGTGATGTCTGCGTCGAAAGATTTTGCTTCTTTTACGAACTGTGCAGCTGGACGAGTGTGAAGACCGTTTTCTGCTGTGATTTCTACTTGCTTCTCGTACATGTTATATACCCCAATTAATTTATTTTTTGTAAGTTTGTAACCAGATTAGCTTAACTGCTTTAGCTGATTTCTGCTAGAGCATCGAAGTTTACTTCGTGTCATAACTGAAACTGGTTTAAATTTTTTCTAATCATGAGTCATGTTGAATACAACTCATGACTTATCAGAAATCTGTTTATTGCTTCTTTATTTTGAAGCGAAAAATAAAACAGGTGTGATATTACCAAAGGTGAGGCAGGGATCAACAAAAAAGCCCCTAATAGGGGCTTTTTTGGACGAAAAATTGATTTGACAACATATTATTGTTGGTTCTCTTTCTCCGAGAATATACCTGCAAACAAGGCTGTGCTTAGGTAACGTTCACCCGAGCTAGGAAGTACGGTTACGATTGTTTTTCCTTCAAATTCAGGTAGTTCCGCAAGGCGATTGGCTGCTACAACAGCTGCGCCAGAAGAAATACCAGCTAGGATGCCTTCTTCTTCCATAAGGCGACGAGCCATTTCGATTGCTTCATCAGATGTTACAGATTCAACGCGGTCTACAACCTCTAAATCTAGGTTTCCAGGGATAAAGCCTGCGCCGATACCTTGAATTTTGTGTGGAGCTGGTTGAATTTCATCACCTGCAAGTGCTTGTGCGATAACTGGAGACTCTGCAGGTTCAACAGCTACAGATGTAATTGCTTTGCCTTTTTCACCCTTGATGTAACGGCTTGTACCAGTGATTGTGCCACCTGTACCAACACCAGCTACGAATACATCAATTTCACCATCTGTTGCATCCCAGATTTCTGGGCCTGTTGTCTTTTCGTGGATCTCAGGGTTAGCTGGGTTGTTGAATTGCTGAAGCAGTAGGTATTTGTCTGGGTTAGACGCTACGATCTCTTCTGCTTTTGCAATTGCGCCTTTCATGCCTTTGGCTGCTTCGGTTAGCTCAAGGTTTGCACCTAACGCTTTTAGCAGCTTACGACGTTCCAAGCTCATAGACTCTGGCATAGTTAGTGTTAGCTTATAACCGCGTGCAGCTGCAACAAAAGCAAGAGCTACACCTGTGTTACCACTGGTTGGTTCAACTAATTCAATACCTTGCTTAAGCGTTCCTGCCTTTTCTGCTTCCCAAATCATGTTTGCACCAATACGGCACTTAACACTAAAGCTAGGGTTACGGGCTTCAACTTTTGCTAGAACTTTACCTTTACTTACTTTGTTCAGACGCACTAGAGGAGTGTTACCAATAGTTTGTGAATTGTCTTCGTAGATTTTGCTCATTTGATATTCCTTCATTTCATGACGAACTAAACGTAGTATGAAAGTCATTAAACCGTCTAGCGTTTTGTATTTGTTGTGTGAACTAAGATGAGCTTAAGATAGATAAAAAAAAGGTAAAAGGATTAAAAAGTTATATCTTATTAAAGTGCGTTTAGGTGAGAGCGGCTTCCGAGGCTTTAGCGCTTTTGGAAGCCTTGTATTTAGGGGAGTTCGTTTGGAAAGTAATTAAATACGGTCGCTATGAGTTCTGGTCTTTAAATTCAGCCACCCACATTGCAGTTGACCCACACACTGCTACTGGCATAACAAATAAGTTAAGGATTGGAATAGTTGTGAATAGAGCGACACACGATCCAAAGCCATACGCTTTAACTTGTTTTTGTTTCAAATTGTTTCTCATGTCATTGAACTGGATTTTATGGTTGTCAAAAGCGTAATCTGAGTACTGAATTGCAAACATCCATGAAGTGAAAATGAACCAAAGAATAGGTGCCACCGTTTGGCCTAACGCTGGGATCAACAATAATAGGAATAGGCCAATAGCTTTAGGCAATATGTAAACTAATTTTCTCCACTCACGAGCAAGAATACGAGGCGTGTCTTTTAATACGTCAAGCAGCCCGTCATCATTGACTTTTTGTCCGCTGAGTTGTTCTTCGACCTTTYCGGCTAATAACCCATTAAATGGTGCCGCTATGAAGTTAGCAAGTGTGCTAAAGAAATAAGAGAAGGTAGCGAGTATTGTTAGAGCGAGTAGTGGCCACAAAATATAAGTCAGCCATGATAAGAACTCAGGCATTTGACCAATGAGACTTTCTATCCATAAATTTAAATTCGAAAAGAGATAGAAAAGAGCGCCGCCAACTAGAAAAATATTGGCAAGTAATGGCAATAAAACAAATTTTCTTATCTGTGGTGACATAACGATTTCTAAGCCGTAGAAAAAATAGCCAAAGCCAGAACGTTTTTTTGATACTAAATTCATATTCACTTATTCGGTTAAATTGCAGACACTTCTATTGTACTAATAGAGTTTCAAGAAAAAAAGCGTGGCGAAAATCACACCATCTGCGGAACTTCTTGCATTAAGTTGTTCTAAAACAGTATGTAGATTTGGTAGAGTAGATGAATTAGCCGTATTAACCCACCTTAGTTGGCTTTAATTATATCAAATTGTTTAAGTTACTAAGAAGCTGAGAGCGTAGAATGCAGGAATTGCGATTTGTACTCATTATTGTTGGCGCGTTAGCGATCGCCGCTTTATTGTTTCATGGATTATGGACGAGTAAAAAAGAAGGGAAAGCGAAGTTTGGTGATAAACCTCTAGGTAAGCTAGATACCAACAAAGCTGATGAGTCGGATGAATTACCGCAGCGTTCTTTTGCTCCAGAAGATGATTTTGAGATCATCAAGAAAGTACGCAAAGAACCTGACTTTTCAGTATCCCCACCTATGTCTGACCCTCTTATTGATTCAGCGACAAGTATTAATGAGCCTGAAGAGCTCTCGCAACCTGTTGAAGCATACGCAACAGATGATGACAAAGTGGAAGTAGCAGACATTCCTTCTTTTGCTGTTACTGATGTTGAACCCGTCTTGAATCAAGACCTGGATGTAAATACAGACACCGTTATAGAATCTCCAGAGCCTGAAGTTTCGAATGCTGAAGAGGAACGGTTGTCGACTGAGTTAAAAGACTCAGAATTACCTGAAGCTTCTATTGTTGAGGCTGCAATGACGCCTCAGGCAGAGACTAATCAAGATGAACCTGAAGAATTAGACGTTATTGTCCTCAATGTTCATTGTGCTGGCGATACTCCGTTCGTGGGTACAGAGTTATTCAAAAGCATGGAAAGTTACAGCTTGAGTTATGGTGAAATGTCGATTTTCCATTGTTACGCAAGTTCAACGCCGTCGCCTAAAGTTATTTTTAGTGTTGCAAATATGATGCAGCCAGGAACGCTTGAGCATGACGACCCTGCAGACTTTTCAACAAAGGGCATCTCATTTTTCATGACTTTGCCATGTTACGGTGATGCGGAGCAGAACTTCAATATTATGTTGCAAACGGCTCAACGTATTGCGGATGATATGGGGGGGAACGTATTAGATGAATCTCGCAACTTAATGACTCCAAATCGTTTATCTGATTACAGAAAACAGATCCGAGATTTTAAAGAAGCTCGAAGCGCTTAATAAGCTATAATTTTTAAAGTAATTTAAATACCGCCTAAAGGGCTCCTAAGGGAGCCTTTTTTGTTGCTGATATTAGTACAGAGATAGATATGACAGATTCCATTCAGGCTACATTAGAACAGTTAAAAGAAACGCTGCATTACCACGCAGTTCGTTACTATGTTGAAGATAGCCCAGAGATCCCAGATGTAGAATATGATCGCTTAATGCAACAGCTGCTTAAAATAGAAGAAGAGCACCCTAGTTTGGTTAGTGTGGATTCACCGAGTCAAAGAGTGGGGGGAGTTCCTCTAGACGGCTTTTCTCAAGTTGCTCATGAGATCCCAATGTTGTCTCTTGATAATGCATTTGATGACAGCGACCTAGACGGTTTTTATAAGAGAATGTCAGACAGAGCCCCAACTGCTGATTTAAGTCAGTTTTGTTGTGAGCCTAAACTGGATGGCTTAGCTGTAAGTTTGTTGTATGAAAATGGTGTTTTGGTCCAAGCTGCGACACGTGGTGATGGCGCTACGGGCGAGAATATTACAGAAAACGTACGAACAATTAGTTCAATACCTCTAAAGCTACAAGGTGAGGGCTGGCCAGCCCGTATTGAAGTCCGCGGTGAAGTATTCATGCCTAAATCGGGCTTTGAAAAGCTTAATGCACAAGCATTAAAGAAAGGTGAAAAAGTCTTTGTTAATCCGCGTAATGCGGCTGCTGGTAGCTTGCGTCAGCTTGATTCTCGCATCACGGCAAAACGTCCGTTGGCTTTCTATGCGTACAGTGTTGGTGTCGTGGAGGGGGTTGAGCTTTCAAGTAGCCACTATCAACGCTTCATCCAGTTAAAAGGCTGGGGGCTACCAATGTGTCCAGAAACTAAAAGACTTAGCTCGTTAGATGAAGTTAAAGCTTACTATCAAGATATTATGACTCGTCGTGATGCTCTAGCGTATGAAATCGACGGTGTTGTTATTAAAGTTGATGACATTGCTGCTCAAGAGACTCTTGGATTTGTTGCCAGAGCGCCCCGTTGGGCGATTGCCTACAAGTTTCCAGCTCAAGAAGAAATCACCCTACTGAATGACGTTGAATTTCAAGTTGGTCGAACAGGGGCTATTACTCCTGTAGCGAAATTAGAACCAATTTTTGTTGGTGGTGTGACGGTGAGCAACGCGACTTTGCATAACGCTGACGAAATAGCACGTTTAGGAGTGAAAATTGGCGATAGTGTGATTATCCGTCGTGCTGGTGATGTTATCCCGCAAATCGTTGCGGTTGTTTTGGATAGGCGCCCGGACAATGCTGGTGATATTCTCTTTCCAGACACTTGCCCTGTGTGTAATTCTGATGTTGAACGTGTTGAAGGCGAGGCCGTTGCGAGATGTACTGGCGGTCTTGTGTGTCAGGCACAACGAACAGAAGCTCTAAAGCACTTTGTGTCTCGTAAAGCGCTCGATGTTGACGGTCTAGGCGTAAAAGTCATTGAACAGCTTGTTGAGCGTGAAATGGTTGAAACACCAGCTGATTTGTTCAAGTTAAGTGCAGGTGTTCTGACAGTATTAGATCGAATGGGACCAAAATCAGCGCAAAATATTGTGCAGGCGCTAAATGCAGCCAAAGAAACAACTTTGGCACGTTTTATCTACTCTCTAGGTATTCGTGAAGTTGGGGAAGCGACCGCGATGAATTTGGCGCAGCACTTCAAAACTATTGAGATGGTATCCACAGCAAATCATGAAGCTTTAGTTAAAGTTTCGGATATCGGTGACATTGTTGCGAATCATATTGTGTCTTTTTTCTCGAAAGGAAAAAACATGAATGTGGTTAATGCTCTGATTGAACATGGAGTTCATTGGCCTGATATCGAATCTCCAAGTGATGATGTCGAATTGCCTCTTGAAGGTAAGGTTGTAGTCTTAACTGGCTCGCTTTCTCAGTTAGGGCGCTTAGAGGCTAAAGCAGCATTGCAAGCTTTAGGAGCTAAAGTAACAGGCAGTGTGTCTAAGAAAACGGATATATTATTTGCTGGTGAAGCTGCGGGTTCTAAGCTTACGAAAGCGCAAGATTTAGGGATCGAAATAAAAACAGAGCAAGACTTGTTGAATATGATTTCCTAATATTTACCTCCACATATATATTCATAAAGGCACCTTTTTGGGGTGCTTTTTTTATTTCTAGCTATAAATTAATTGTCATAAATTCGCAGGGATAAATAACCCATACAATAGCTCGAATATTCATTACGTGACCTATCTCTCCATTGAAATATCTAGATGTTTTTTGATATTTTTATGCGATCCACTTCAAGCTGGTTTTAGTTTTACATTGATGTAAGTTCTTGTTTTTGTAGGATTTTGTATTTTTACTGCCTTCCGTGTTGTTTGTTGGAGATCTAGATCACTAACTTTACGAAAATTTGTACTTGCTCATATTTTTTTAGATGTGAATTAAGTTCCTGTTGATATTTTTTCTCGCAAAGTTAGTCTTAATTTCATGGATGCACGAGGTGTATGCAGGAAAAGAATAGAGAATTTAATTAACGAATAAATAGGTTCTCAAATTAGGACGAATATTTCTCCCTTCGGCGGCCAACTTAAGGTGAGAAATATAAAAACAGCTATATCCATTTTTAGGAGTTTTTTCCATGGAAAATATGTTCAAACGCACTCTTCTAGGTGCAGCGATCGCAACAGCAGCGATGTCAGGTTCAGCAAATGCAGCAATTGAATTAGCGGGTCAAGCAGTTCAGTTTTACGGTCAAGCTGCTGGTTCTTGGATTATGATTGATAACCAAGACCAAGACAGTGCAGGTGCTGATATTGAATCTCGTATCGGTTTCCGCGGTGTTGTAGAGTTTGATGATTTCGCACCAAACTTTATTTGGCAGATGGAAGGTGGTAACGCAAATAACGGCGATAACACTGGTGGTCTAGGCGCTCGTGATACATATTTAGGTTTTGATTTCGAAGGTTTCGGTTCTATTAAATACGGTCGTCAATTAGTAGCAGCATACAACTACGTTGATTGGCCACACTCGAACCCAGGTCTAGGTAATGTTTTCGACTGGAACAATGATTTGGGTGTTTCTTACCAAGACCGTGCCAACAGTGTGTTACGTTATGATTCAGCTAACTGGGGCGGCTTCAACCTGCAAGCTACTGTAAGTGGTATGGGTACTGATACTGATCAAATGGTTGCAAGCTTAGGTACTTCATACTCTACTGACTTGTTCAGTGTTCATGCTGGTTATTATGACCGCGGTAGTTATGAAACTACTGATGCAGAGCAAGATAAATACATTATCGATGGAAATGGTAACGTAGTTTTAAACCCTGACTATGTTGCAGGTGGTGAGAAAGTTACTGCTTATGCTCATAACTATGCAGTTGTTGGTGGTAGCGTATACCTAGGCGATGTGACGTTAACTGCTGCATATAAAGCAATGGAAACAGATAGCGCTACTGGTACTAAAGACCAAGATGCAATTTCTGCAACAGCTCAGTATGTGTTAAATGGTAAATGGGTATTTAAAGCTGGTTACGCATCTACTTCGGACACAGATGGTAATGATGATGGTGACGTAGCAATCACTGGTCGTTTAGGCTACATCCTACCAAGTGCATTCCTATACACGGATGTACGTAACTACGATATGGATGGTGCTGATGACTCTAAAGATAATACTCGTCTACTGCTAGGTGCTGAGTACTACTTCTAAGCTAAACATTTAGTAATTCATAATGCCTTTTTGCGAGCATCAATTGATGCTCGCTTTTTTCTCAGGAGTTATACATGAAATTGATAAAAAAAGTGATTTTTGTAAGTGCGATGATATTTCCTTTATCAGCCGTAGCTGCCGTTACAGTCCACTTAGATCGTGATGTAGCCCCAGTAGCAGTGAATGGAGAAGAGGTGGGCTTTAGTCTTAGTAAAAAAGACAAGTTTGTTCTTGATAATGGCACTAATCAGTTTGTGGTTAGAGTATCTAAACTTGTAGAAAATATGGGTGAAAGAGAGAAATTTAATTCTTCCCCTGTTGTAATTACATTTGATGAGAAAGATACAGATGTATATATAAAACCATCTATAGAATTGAGACGAACGAATCAAGCGGATGAGTTTCAAGATAAGCCTTTTATGGCTGTAGTTGATGGAAATGAACAAGATATTGCGGTTAAACAAGAGATTCTTCCTAACCTTGGTGGTATTACACGTGATTACGAAAAAGAGTTAGCAAGGTATAACGCTAAAAATGGTGTAGCACTAACAAGTTCAGCTGTGATTGCATCAGCTCCTACTGCTAAAAATAACGAGATAAAGTCAACCGCTGGTGAAAATCAGGATATGTCATCAGAGATGATTGAGTATTGGTTTAATCAAGCAACTGAAGATGAACAGGTTGAATTTACTGACTGGGCGTATGAAAATAGAAAATCACTGACAACAGAACTTGAAAGTGAGTCTAAACCACTAGAAATGTTGTCCTACTGGTACTCAAAAGCCGATAAGATGCAACGCTCTCAAATTGTTGCTTGGCTTGTTAGTCAGTAGGTCTTCTTTTTAATCGAGTCGGGGTCTACTTAATTTAACTATTTAAGAGTTAATCGACCTAGAAATGAAATTATAATAGGATGCGTAGGCGTCCTATTTTTGTTTTGGTGTCAGTATGAATATTAGCCAAGTTGCCRGCTTAACTGGTTTATCTGCAAAATCAATTCGCTTATATGAAGATAAAGAGATCATATCTCCACCTGCTCGCTCTGAAAATGGTTATAGAGCTTATGGTGAAAAGCATATTAAAGAGCTAAGTGTTGTAGCTAAAGCGAGGAGTGCGGGCTTTTCACTTGTTGAATGTAAAGCGCTCGTTGAGTTGGCAAGTAATCCTTGTCGACAAAGCGCCGAAGTAAAAGATAGGGCGCAAAAAAAGCTTAATGAAGTGAATAAAAAAATTGAAGATTTAGTAGCAATTAAACAAACATTAGAGGCTTGGGTTAGTGAATGCCCAGGTGATCATAATAGTGATTGYCCGATAATCGATTCATTGACGGAAGAGCGATAGCTGTTTAGTTTCTACTATCGCTCTAATACCAGCCTATAGCTTTTTCCCACCATTTAAACGGCACATTTCACTAGGAATATAATCCATTCCAGATGGCAGCTCACAGTTTACTAGTGGACCCATTTCAGTACTACTTGTAGTCGCCGAGACCGGCAGAGCAATGAGCATTCCGACAATCACAGTAATTAAGAATTTCATAACAGCCTCATTAATTATTCAAAGTTAATATATGTCTTGTTGCAGCTATTAGTATGGTCTAGCAATAGGGCGGATCAACTTTTTTAATAAAAAATCAAATTTTTCAATAATTATTAAGTTCTGGTATTTCGGGAGAGGGTGGAGCTAAGT
>NZ_JAKJSW010000068.1:0-19997 GCF_050337375.1 Vibrio makurazakiensis
TCATAACGAAGGTTCATGGTGGGTGCATTGGGATCAATGGCTACAAGGGTTTGAATCGGATGAAAAGAGAGAGCCGTTTAATCAGGGTTCTGAAATAAACCCTGTGATTGGTTCTGCTCCTGGTGATTATGTAAAACAGGTGTTGCCGATTGTAGAATAAGTGGTTTAGCCTAATTTGTTAAAAGTCAGTTTCGCTCTGTGCGTAGCTGGCTTTTTTGTTTGATTACCACTAGATATTAAGGAGTACAGTCAGGCTGTGTAGGAATACTAGTCAACGTGTGTTTTAAATTGGATTTTAACGAGTCGTATGATGTCACAATAATTTGTACGAAAGAGATAGCTATCACAGCAAATTTTCGAAAAAGTTAACAATTTGGTAACTCATGGTATATTAGCCCAAATTTGTTTAAGGAGCTTAGGGATGAAGCTTTCGATATCCAGTAAGTTACAGTTAAGTTTTCTGTTACTTGTCGTACTATTTATCGTTTCTGCTAGTTTTACTTATCGTAGTGTTACGACCGTTGAACAGCATACAGAATCATTACTGAACACGGATTTGCCAACGGTGGAAACCAGCCGAACGATTGGTCAATCAGTGCAAGCCAGTTTATCGACCATTCGTGCATATATGCTGCTTGGTAATGATGAAACACTTGGTCAGCAACAGCTTTCGACGTTATCGTCGATCTCTGAGAATACTCTAAATACTTTGCCTATTTTGGAACAACATTTGTCGGCAGAGCGTTATCAACAAATCTTGCTTGAATGGCAAGATTTCGAACAATCACTTAGTACACTAAGTGAACTCGCACATAGCGATGAAAACCTTCCAGCACATAATCTTTTTATTAATGAAGCCGCTCCAATTGCGGAGGTTGCACTGGACCAAATTCAAGGTCTTATTAACGATGAGGCTTCTAATCAAGACGGTGGGGAAAGAAAGCGTCTATTCCGTTTGTATGCCGATAGCTATACTTCCTTAGCCAATGCATTAGCCGCCATGCGTGATTTTTTGATCTATGGTCACGAGGATTATCTCGATAAATACGCAGATTTCATAAAGGCCCATAATAAGTCTGTGTCGGAAATCGACAGTAAAGTTGAATTACTTTCTAGAAGCGACAAAGGCCTGTGGGATTTGTTCAAGGAAATGCAGCAACTTTATTTTCCACTTGCGGAGCAGGTGATTGCGTTAAGGCAGTCGTCCGACTGGAATAAAGCCAACGCTTATATGTCTGATATTGTGCTTCCAAGTGCGAATAAATTGGAAGTTAGCCTAGATAAAATCGTGTCTGACCAACAAGCAATAGCGGATAAAAGTGGACTAGGTATTCAGAAAAATGTTGAGCAGGTCAGCACGCTATTGATCGCGGCTGCGGTTATCGTCTCTCTTATTGCTGTACTCATTGCTCGCTTTTTGGGGCGCAGTATTGGTATGCGTGTATCAAGTATTGCTCAACGTGCTGAATTAATCGCGCAAGGTGATGTATCGCAATCAAACTTGAAGGTCGTAGGCCAAGATGAACTGACGACTTTGACTGTCTCTATCAATCAAATGAACGATTCATTGCGTGATATCGTGAAAGGGGTAACGGGTAAGGCTGGTCAGGTTGACTCAAGCATGTCTGAGTTACTTCAATGTAATAGAGAAACTCTGAATCAAGTTGAAAATCAAAAGCTAAATATTGATCGTATGAGCCAAGAGATAGGCGAAGTTTCATTGTCAGCCAATAACACCTCAATGCTGGCTCAAGAATCGGTTCAATCACTGTCTAACTCACAACAAGAGTTAAGCGAGGGGACTTCTTCACTAGAAAGTAATCGAAACGTCGCGATTAAACTTGATGAAACCATCGATAAAGCGAACCGTCTTGTACTTGAACTCAGTAAAGAGAGCGAAGCGATTGGGCGAGTAACGGAAGTTATTGAAGGCTTAGCTGAGCAAACTAATTTACTTGCGTTAAACGCAGCCATTGAAGCAGCACGTGCTGGTGAGTATGGCCGCGGATTTGCAGTAGTGGCAGATGAGGTAAGGATGCTTGCAACGCGTACCACTGAATCAACTACTGAGATTAATAGCATTGTAAATGCGATTCAAACATCGACGTCGTCGGTTGTGAAAGAAATCGAGTTGAGCCAAGGGCTAGCTAAAGAAGGGTCAACCCATACCGAGCAAGCAGTAGAAAAGCTGAACTCGACAATTGGGTTAATCACGAGTCTAAACGATCAAATGCTAAACTTGGCGTCTGCTGCAGAACAGCAATCTACGGCTACGTCAGCCATTACTGAGCTGGTGGACGGTGTTACACATTCAGTTGAAGGAGTGTCGTCCATCTGTTTGAAATCGGATGTCACTACTAATCAAGTTCGAGATCAGGTGACGGAGTTAAATCAAGAAATGAATAAGTTTAAACTGTCGTAGGCTTAGAATTGTTCTGTTAAAAGATTGAATGTGAAAGGGCTTAATGCATCACTTAACTGTATGTTTAGGCTCTTTTTCTTGATGGGCACCTCATTATTTTCAAACCAATTGTAACCAAAGCAAGTTAAACGTAAATGTTGGTAAACCTCCTCCTTTTTTAATGATAGGGCTATATATACTAGGTATATGATTACTTAGGAAACCCCTCTCATGACCATGTCTTTAAAGATTCCATTAGTGCTTATCAGTTCTCTATCATTCATATCTAGCGCTTTTGCTGTTCCTACCATTGTTCCTGATGCACCGACGTTAGGTGCTAAAGGTTATGTACTCATTGATTTTAATTCTGGCGAAGTCATTGTTGAAAAAAACGCGAACGAGCCACTAAACCCAGCAAGTCTTACCAAGCTTATGACCAGCTATGTTGCTGGGCAAGAAATGAAGCGCGGTAACATCTCAGACACGGATAAAGTCCGAATTAGCGAAAACGCTTGGGCAAAAAACTTCCCCGACTCGTCGAAAATGTTCATAGAAGTGGGCACCGACGTCAAAATGATGGATCTATATCGTGGTTTGATTATCCAATCTGGTAACGATGCAAGTGTTGCAATAGCCGAGCATGTGGCTGGCTCAGAAGATGCGTTTGTTGGGTTAATGAATTCGTGGGCTGCGAGCTTAAATCTGAACAATACYCAATTTGCCAATGCACATGGATTGGACTCGCAAGACCTTTATTCAACCCCTTACGATATTGCTTTGTTAGGTCAGGCGATTATTCGTGATTTACCAAATATTTATAGCTTGTACAGTGAGCGCTCGTTTACCTATAACGGGATCACCCAATATAACCGCAACGGTTTATTGAGAGATCGCAGTATGGATGTTGATGGAATGAAAACGGGCTATACATCTGGGGCGGGTTATAGCCTTGCTAGTTCTGCGACTCAGGGTGAGATGCGTTTAATCGCCGTAGTGATGGGTTCTAAGAGTACCAAGAGCCGTGAGTCTGAAAGTAAACAGCTACTGAGCTATGGCTTCCGATTTTTTGACACGGTAAAACCACATAGCAGTGGCGATGAAGTTGCGGTGGAGCGTATCTGGTTTGGAGAGCAAGACTCTATCAAGTTGGGAGTTGGGGAAGATGCTTACGTTACTCTACCGAAAAGTGATACTAAGAAATTGACTGCGTCTGTAGAGCTTAATTCTGATCTTAAAGCGCCAATAGCAGAAGGCGATATATTAGGTCTGGTGCATTACAGCGTTGATGGTGAAGATGTAAAAACTCAACCTCTAATAGCATTGGAGTCTATCGAGCAGGGCAGCTTGTTTAAGCGTTTGTTCGACACGGTAAAACTGTTTTTTGCAGGGCTGTTCTCTTAACGTCTTAAAGACATTCAATAAAAAGCCTATTAGCTAAAATAAAAGGCGAAGTCACCGACTTCGCCTTTGCTGTTTGTTCTTTGGGTTTGAACCCAAAAGCTAGAGTCGAAAWCTCAATCTAGACGGCAATTTCTCCACCATCGTTACGACGGATCACTACGGTTGCGGCTCTCGGTCTAATATTTACACCTGCTGGCGTCACTTGCGTCGCATCTTCACTATAAGGCCAGTTAGATGGGTGCTGAATGTTAACGAAGAGCGATTTGTAATCAGGACTGATAGTAAAGCCTGTAACTTCACAGCCATTTGGTCCGACAAAGAAGCGTTTAAGCTGAGCTTGGTTACCGGCATTGATAACATCACTTTCGCCATTCTCATCAATGATGGTCGATGGAACAACGGCCAGCATTTGGTCATTGGTGTAGCTAGTGACTTCGGAAGCACCATTATCGGTTTGAATCCAAAGAATACCACGGCCGTCGAAGGCCAACCCATCAGGGCTTGCGAATTGGTTCATGTCTGTTAGCCCTGAGCGGTTAATATCGCTACCGCCATTTTCAGGTGCACCAAATACAAAGATATCCCATTCGAAGTCTGTCGCTTCTTTACCTTCGTCCCAACGAATAACATGGCCAAACTTATTGTTAATACGAGGGTTAGAAGAGTTACCTTCTTTTCGTTTGGTATTATTGGTTAGTGTTAAGTAAGCAGTACCCGTAATCGGGTCGACAGAACACCACTCTGGGCGGTCCATAGGCGTTGCGCCTACAAGATCAGCAGCGCCAGCTGTATTTATGATGATGTCTGCAAGAGAATCAAAACTATCATCAAGCGTTGCGCCACTTGTTGTTTTGCTTTCTAGAGTTAATGGAAGCCAACTACCAGAACTGTCGTCATTGAACCTCGCTACATATAGCGTTCCTTTATCCATGTACTTATCACCTGTGCTGAGGCGATTACTTGGGTTTGCGTCAGCAGGATCCCATTTAGCTTCAGAAACGAACTTGTACAAATACTCAAATCGAGAATCATGACCAGAATAGAAAACGACAGGTTCACCTTCTGTTAACCGACCGAAAGTACAACCTTCATGGCGGAAGCGTCCTAGTGCAGTTCGTTTTTTTGCACGAGAGTGCTGCGTATATGGGTCAATTTCCACTATGTAACCGTGCCCGTTGGCTTCGTTACGATAGTCGTCTAGCGCACTAGTTCCGGTAGGAGTGACATCAAAACGTGCAAACTCATCTAAGCGCTCTTCTTTGCTTCCTGCGACAGTATCCCAGCCGTAACGTGTTGTAGTGGTAGAAACGCCAATACGTTTTTGGTCTTTACTCAATGTTCCTTTGTTAACAAAGTAACCTGGCCAATTTTCTTCACAGGTTAAGTAAGTTCCCCAAGGCGTAGAGCCATTACCACAGTTGTTTAATGTTCCACGCGCTTGGCTACCATCTTGCGAGAATTTAGTCTTAACTGATGCGTGATGAGCCAAAGGACCGGATATATCCATCACTGTTGCGCCTGTATAGCGTCTATTTAATGGATCGGTGTCAGAAAGCACCCAGCGGTTGGATTCTAGGGTTATACGCACAACGCTAACGCCGTGTGCGTTAATTTCTTTACGAACTTCATCGATAATAGTTCGGATGTTATTTTCAGATGTTGGCCCATTTGGATGCAAAGCATCGCTGTCGATGTATTCATGGTTAATGACGAGTAAACCGTCGGTTCCACTCGTATTAAGAGGAAAGAAATGCATTCCATCGTGATGCATGCCTAATGCATTAGCTTGATCTTCTGACGTATTTGAACCATCAGATTTCCAAGGGTTGGCAGATGCATTTAGAGGAGTTCCCCATGGCACGAGTACTTGAGCTGAGTAACCTTTGGGTACTACAACACCATCTGTAAGCGAACCCGCGACAGATTCGAAATTGAGCACGGCATTACTGCGTTGGTTTTTAAGAGGAGTCGCCATAGACGAGGCTGGAGATGAACTACAACCTGAAAGCCCAAAGGCACCAAACGCTGTCATAGCGCTTAACCCTAGGCCTCCTTTGAGCACTTTTCGGCGAGAAAGACTCGCTTCTAATACCTTTTCAAAAGGCTTATTTTTGCTTTTATTAAATAAAGTACCGTCAAAGGTTTCCTTGCTCATTTTATGTTCCTAATTTGTAATGGTTATTGGAAATTATTTGAGAGCAATCCTGATAGACAAGCATGACGTTTTATCGCAACTTTGGTTAAGCTTTTGTTTCTAAATTATTACCTTTCTGGAAAGTGTGAAATATTGCGATCAAAGCCTTTGGAAATGGCGTGTAACTGTGTATAAATAGCGTATTGAAACAATCAGAGAGAACATCATGAAACTTGAAAAGCTAGACAATAAAAATCGTCGTATTCGTAAAAAATTGTATTTAGGTGAATTTGCCATACTGGGTTTTGAAGTGAGCTGTGTAACGTCTATTAAAGACTTCGACAGCTATGATCTTTTTGTTGATGAGTTCATTGATTATATTGATAGCATTGACTTGTGCTTTGGCGGCGGTGGTCTTGAACTGTTTGAAGGTTTCTTATGCTCAACTGAACGCTACCGTTCTGTGACTGAAGAAGAAAAAGGTTTAGTTTCTGCTTGGTTAGAAAACCGTGCAGAGGTAAGTAAAGTAGAAACAAGTGAACTTGTGGATGCTAACTACGCATAAGACGTATTAAATATTAAAAAGGCTCTAGGTATTAAACTTAGAGCCTTTTTTGTTTAGAACGAGGTTGAATTGATAATCACAGTACTTATCGTAAATTGGCGTTCGTTATAAATATTGGTCGGTTATTTAAGCTTAGTGTAACCATATTCATCAATGAGGTTTTGACCTTCAATCGATGTAACAAACTTGATGAAATCAGAACTTTCCTTCGTTAGGTTATCTTTACGATGCAGTAGTAAAAAAGGACGAGAAAGTTCGTAACTACGGTTCGCTATATTTTTAGATGTTGGTTGAACGTCTTCAAAGCTGATGGCTTTGATAGAACGGTCTACGGATCCAACTGACACAAAACCTATAGCGTGAGGGTTATGGTTAACAATGGTTTTCACCATGCTGTTATTGTTTACGACCAGGTTGTTTGGGTTGATGTCTGATACTAAGCGGCCGTTGATAATTTTAGTTAAGCCCAATAGGCTCTCAAAGCTGTAACGAGAACCCGATGAAGCCTCACGAGTTACCACTGCAATTGGTTTATCTTCACCACCGATTTCTTTCCAGTTCGTTACTTTGCCTTTGTATATATTGAACAACTGTTCACGCGAAACGTTAGTCACACCGTTTGAACGGTTTACAACGACAGCCAATCCATCAAAAGCGATAGGGAAAACGCTTAGGTTTTCTCCTTGTTCACGTTCGGTCAGGTAGCGTGAACTCATACCTATGTCTGCCACTCCTTTATTCACTAGAGTAATACCAGCGGTAGAGCCTACCCCTTGTACTGCAATAAAGTTGTCAGGATGAGTCTTATTGTACTCTTCGGCTAATACGTCCATTACGCGAGCAACCGAAGTTGAACCCGAAATATTCGTTTCTTGAGCAAGTACCGTCGGCGCTGATAATGAAAGGGAAAGTAGAGAAGCAAGCGCGACTCGTAACATAGTGAACTCCATATTTAGTATGATTTTCGCTTATGATATGACTTATTGATGACAGTTTTGTGAAACCCCAGAAGAGGGAGTAAAGCAATAAATTAAACCGAACATGCACAGTGGATCTATCGGTAAGACTCTTCTAAGCTCATGGAGAGTACATCTACTTTTCACTATTTCACCCCATTAGCAGAGTCATTTTATGAGATTTTTATGTCAGTGATTCATATGGAAGTCAGTAGGCTGTTGATCAGCGCTAAGCGCTTATGCATGAACAGAAATGCCAACCTGCCTGTTGAATTAGGAAAGTCTATGTATGAACCCTGCGAGAATGGAGTCACCTTTTCTAAAGCTCACTATTTATTGGATTCGAGTCACTCAGAATACATAAGTAGCGTTGCGAAGGTGACATTTGATGAAACGGTGTACCGATGGTTAGTGTTTATACCTTGTGACGAAGAACAAGACATTAATTGGATGCCTTATCCATTCCTTCCTTCAACCGAAAACCTGAATACGATATTACGAGAAATCGAAAAGGATCCTAAATCCTACTTTTGGTCGTAGCAGAAGCGCGAAGCTGTGGCAAACCCCCTTTCTATTCGGTAGCGCCGAAAAGAACCACTCCGCTATATAATTAGACTTCGATGAAGTTAAGACGAAAGTCTTTTGGGGTCATTCCGTGTGTGTTTTTGAACGCAGTACTAAAGTGGGCAGCGCTTTTAAACCCAGCTTCGTAGGCGATTTGGGTAATGGAGTGAGTAGTTATACGTAACTGTGTAGCTGCGTAAGTAAGACGTTTCACTTTAAGTAAACTTGAAAAAGATAACTGTTCAGATGCTAAACGTCTTTTAAGAGTGGCTGACGACATGCCCATGTGCGCAGCAAGTGTATCCAAAGTGATATTGTGTTCTAGATTGTTGTCGATGTACGAAATCACTTTCTGAGACACAGTGAGTTGAGCCGCTTTAGCGATGACTGAGAGTATTGGAGGGTGTTTTTTTACCATTAACGCCAACATCGAAAGAGACAGGTGAGTCAGCAGGAAGTCATTCTGTTCTGGTTCACTAGCTAAGTCCAAAATCATATTTTTAATCTGGCATATGCGGGTGTCGTTTTGATCAAACTTCAGGTATCGATCTGGCGCTTTGGGAATGTCCGTATCGTCAAATTGGTTGCGATAGAACTGGAATATAGAAAGATCGAAGTCGATAGAAAGCGCTGTAAACGGGCCGTCTCCAGGTTCAATTTTGACGTTCGATATGTCACCTGTGCTATAAAGCGCAAACTCCCCCTTTGTTAAAAGTGCTTTTAACCCACTCGGTTTAGTAAACGATAGAGTACCGTTCGTCACGACAAAAATACCGTTCTTGGTCGCGGGGTAACGTTCTCTTTTTCGAGAGGAAAAAGCTGAAAAGTGCGTAACTTTGATAGCAGGCATAATTGACGTATTCATATCCTCAGCGGCAAATCAGTATTGCGCAATTATTATGTTTATATAGCATTTATTAAAAAGGCGCAGAAAGCGCCTTTTATATTTAGAAGTTATTGGCTAACCGAGTGCGTTWAGATTCTTTAACTTCTTCTGCAAAGACTTGAGTAGGCTTTGCGACTAAGTTACGACTTTCTTGATTCACTTCTGTAAGAACAATCTCTAAACAGTCACCAGTCTTATATACCAGTTCTTTATCAATACTAACAGTGCCTAGGTCACCATTGCATTCAATTCGTTCTTTATTATCAAGAATTAGAGAACCTGGAATAAAAGCAGCCGCTCCGTTTTCAAGTAAGCGTATACGCATACCTGCACGGTTAATATCGAAGATTTCGGCTTGGAAGCGAGTTTCCTCTGATGGTGCGTTTGCTAACGTGCGGGCATACAACCAGTTTGCGACGTTGCGTTCCGCCATGCCGTGGTATCTGCGGTGTAGAGCTAGTTCATCACCTACGGTTTCGTCAGGTGTTTGAACTGGCGTCTTTCCTAGCACATGCGCTTTCAACATACGGTGGTTAATCATGTCACCATATTTACGAATTGGAGAAGTCCAAGTCGCGTAGATGTCTAAACCCATAGCAAAATGCGGTAACGGTTGGTTGCTGATTTCACTGTAAGCTTGGTATTTACGAATACGGTTGTCGAAATAAGGCGTGTCTAAAGTGCCTAACCAACGACGTAAAGAAGCAAAACCTTCAAGAGAGCTGATCTGTTCTTCTGTATAAGGTGTTTCTGCTTCTGGATTTACCAGCTCAAGAACGTCCTTCAACTTTTCAGTTTTGAAACCTGCATGGCAGTTGAATACACCTTGGTCGAAAGTAGATTTTAAGATGCGACCTGCACAGATGTTTGCACTGATCATCGCTTCTTCAACCAGCTTGTTTGCACTGCGACGCATGTCAGCATGAATAGCGACAACATCATTGTCTTCGCTTAACTCAAATCGGTAGTCAGGGCGGTCTGGGAATACAACTGCATTAGCCTGACGCCATTGAGAGCGAGCYTGTGCAAACTCATGTAGATTACTAACAACGCCTGCGATTTCTTCGGTTGGTTGCCATTGCTCTGAAGCACCGGTTTCCAGCCAATCAGAAACATGGCTGTAAGCTAAGCGGGCGTGTGATTTGATGTTTGCAGCGAAGAAATTAATATCGTCATTAATTACACCGTCTTTTGTTACTGTGACAGTACAGCAAAGAGCAGGGCGTAATTCATTTTCAATCAATGAACATAAGTTGTCTGCAAGGTCTCGCGGTAACATTGGAATATTACGACCTGGAAGGTAAATCGTGAAGCCACGCTCGCGAGCTACTTTGTCCATCGCATCATCAGGAGAGATGTACGCTGTCGGGTCTGCAATCGCGATAGTCAGTTCAAAATCGCCATTCTCTTTTTTTGTTGCGTATAACGCATCATCCATATCTTTTGTGCTTTCGCCATCGATAGTCACAAAAGGGATGTGGGTCATGTCTACACGTTCAAGATCTGCGTCGYCGTTGATTTGCCAATCATCGATACCAGCTGGCTCCTTATTCGGTAGATCGTTTTGAGCTAGTGTTACCCACCAAGGTGCAATCTTGTCATCAGCATCAGTGATTTTTTCAGAAATCTCAGCAAGGAAACCGTTGTCACCTTTTAAAGGGTGTTGAACGATGTGTGCTACAACCCAATCGCCTTCGTTTAGCGTTTCAGGGTTTACGCCTTTTTTCGCTTTGGCTTTTAACTGAAGCTTTTTAAGCGCGGGATGATCAGGAATAACGTTCAAGCGACCTTTAAATAGCTTAACTCTTGCAATGAAGCGAGTAAGACCTTGTTCGATAAGTTCCTCTGGCTCAGCAACTTCCTTTTCTTTTTCGGTACGGATAATAGCAACCACTTTATCGCCATGTACGCATTTCTTCATATACGGTGGCGGGATAAAGAAGCTTGTTTTGCTATCGACTTCCAAAAAGCCGAAACCTTTTTCAGTCGCTTTGATTATGCCTTCCTTTTTAGGGAGGGTTTCTTGGATTTGTTGCTTAAGCTGTGCGAGTAACGGATTATCTTGAAACATCTTACTTTTTTCGTCGAGAACAATTGGGCACACTATAATCATTGCGGAACATGATTACTAGCCAAAGCAAAGCGGAAGCACTTAGAAATTGTTTTCTATAAAATGAGATAATGCGGATTGGTGGGATAACGATCAAAAATTGTCGATATGGTGCTCACATTCTTCTTTATTAAGAAAAATATGTGATGTATTTCAATTTTTTCTGGCTTTTTTTATGCATTTAGGGAATAATCCGCCTCCCTTAGACGTCCCTAACGGCTTGATGCGTTTTACTACTGCTTCGCAACTGAACGGAATCAGTATCTGATTGGATCAGTATTGGAATTGGTAGAGCTTCCGGGACCTTTTGTTTACTTATATATAGTGGGATCCCAATGTCCGAATCTGTAATTCAATTTAATGAATTAGCCCTAAACGATAACATTCTTTCAGCTCTTGATAGCATGGGTTTCGTTTCTCCAACTCCAATCCAAGCAGCAGCAATTCCTCTTCTTCTTGAAGGCCGTGACGCACTAGGTAAAGCACAGACAGGTACTGGTAAAACAGCTGCATTCTCTCTGCCTCTGCTTAACAAAATCAACCTGAACCAACACAAACCACAAGCAATCATCATGGCTCCTACTCGTGAGCTAGCGATTCAAGTTGCTGCGGAAATCAAAAACCTTGGCCGTGATATCAAAGGTCTTAAGGTTCTTGAAATCTACGGTGGTGCTTCAATCGTTGACCAAATGCGCGCTCTAAGCCGCGGTGCTCACATTGTTGTTGGTACTCCTGGTCGTGTTAAAGACTTACTTACTCGTGACCGTCTACACCTAGATGAAGCACACACATTTGTTCTTGATGAAGCAGATGAAATGCTAAAAATGGGTTTCGTAGATGACGTTACTTGGATCCTAGAGCAAGCTCCAGAATCTGCACAACGTGTACTTTTCTCTGCAACTATGCCTCCGATGGTTAAGACTATTGTTGACCGTTACCTACGTAACCCTGCAAAAGTTGACGTTGCTGGTACTAACCACACAGTTGACAAAGTAGCGCAGAACTTCTGGGTTGTTAAAGGCGTAGAAAAAGACGAAGCAATGTCTCGTCTTCTTGAAACTGAAGAAACTGACGCGTCAATCGTATTCGTACGTACTCGTCAAGATACTGAGCGTCTAGCTGATTGGCTATCTGCACGTGGCTTCAAAGCTGCTGCACTGCACGGTGATATTCCTCAGTCTCTACGTGAGCGCACTGTTGATCACATCAAACAAGGTGTTATCGATATCCTAGTTGCAACTGACGTTGTAGCACGTGGTCTTGATGTTCCACGTATCACTCACGTATTTAACTACGACATCCCATTCGATGTTGAATCTTACATCCACCGTATTGGTCGTACTGGCCGTGCTGGACGTAAAGGTAAAGCGATCCTACTAGTTCGCACTAACCAAATCCGTATGCTTCGCACTATCGAGCGCGTAACTAAGTCTCAAATGGAAGAAATTCAACTTCCTCTACGTGACCAAGTTGCAGCTGCACGTGTTGCTAAGCTAGGTGCTGAGCTTGAAACTGAGAAAGAGAGCAAAGCTCTAGAAAACTTCGCAGGTTTAATCTCTACACTACAAGAATCTCTAGAAGTAGATGCTGCTACTCTAGCTGCTATGCTTCTTAAGCGTCAGCAAGGTAAGAGCCCTCTATTCTACGTTGGCGAAGACCCAATGATTGCTGCTATCGAGCGCGATAAGAACCGTCGTAAAGAGCGTCGTGAAGATCGTGACAATGGCCGTGATGGTGGTGGTCGTAACTTCAATACTCAAGATTGGGATACATACCAACTACAAGTTGGTCGTGAGCAAGGCGTTCAGGTTAAAGACATCGTTGGCGCACTAGCAAACGAACTAGGCCTAACTAAAGGCTCTATCGGTGCTATCAAGCTTGACCAAGGTTCTACTTACGTTCAACTGCCAAAAGCAATGAACTCTGAAACTGCTGGTAAGCTAAGCAAACTTCGCATTCGTCAAAAAGAAGCTGGCGCTGTAGTTGTTGATTTCAACGACTTCCGTGAGCCTCGTCGTGGCGGCGGCGGTCGTGATGGCAACCGTGGCGGCGGTCGTGGCGGTCGTGATGGTGGCGGCTACCGTGGTAACCGTGAAGGCGGCAACCGCGAAGGTGGTAACCGTGAAGGCGGTCGTGGTGGATACCGTGGCAACCGTGACGGAAACCGCGATGGCAACCGTGAAGGCGGCCGTGATGGCGAGCGTCGTTTCGACCGTAACCGTGGTGGCGATCACCGTGGTAACCACCGTGGCGAACGTGGCCATGGTAACGGCAACAACGGTGGCAATGCTGGACGTCCACGTCGTAGCGACCGTAACGAAGGCTAATCATTAAGATTACCGAATGAAATAAATAAGAAGCCGAGCATTTAGCTCGGCTTTTTTTCGTTTGAACAAAATTGCCATTAAATACATTGGCACTCCTAAGTCGATAAAATAGATTCATCTGTAAGAAGTAAGAAGTAAGAAGTAAGAAGTAAGAAGTAAGAAGTAAGAAGTAAGAAGTAAGAAGTAAGAAGTAAGAAGTAAGAAGTAAGAAGTAAGAAGTAAGAAGTAGTAATTGGTAGCTGCAACAGCAAGGCGGTTAAGCTATTAAGGCTGCGTTTTGTGTTGCCTGCTTATGTCCCTTGCCGTATCCCTCACGTGGGCTTTAAGGTGATGTTCACCATATAGTTATTGCACACACATAGAGTAGAGGGAGGGGAGATGCTCAAAGGAGAGGTAATAAAAAACCTAGCCTCACTCTGCAATGAGAATGAAGACTAGGCTTGCTGTTAATCTTTTTGTGGTTGTTACTCGTTAAGAGTGACTTGGTAACGTTTAAGCTGTCCTAATAAAGTCGAGTCTAAACTACTATTAAACTACGCAGCCATTGGTACTAGAACGAGAGTACCGAAGATCACCGTAATTAAACCACAAATTACAGGCACTGATGTACGCTTCACGACTTCAAATGGACTGATTTTACCCATGCCAGATGTCGCGACAACTACACCAGATACTGGAGAAATTGTACGACCAAGGTTTGAAGCTTGAAGCATAGGAATGATTAGGAACGCAGGGTTTAGTCCCATCTTTGCAGCAAGAGAAGGAGCTAGCTCAACGAAGGCGTAGAAAGGAGCATTACCCGAACCAGTCGCAATCGCTGCTGCTACCGTTAGACCCGTTAGGATTAACATTAGTGCGATACCACCAGCGCCAGCAGCTTCTGCAAGGCCAATTAGGTTATCGATAGCACCGATAGACATTAAGCCTTGAGCAAAGACACCTGCCGCAACTAACAGCATTACCACGCCTTTAAACGCGTCAGCCATACCTTGATAACAAGAATCTAAATCTTCTAAAGTTTTCTCACCGTCAAATTTCTTAACGATATAGTCAACAGCAGCTCCTAAAAAGATAGATCCGACTACAATCGTGTAAATATCTAACTGAAGACCAGGAATCGTGCGACCGTTAAACAGGAAAACACCGAAGATAGGAAGGAAAGGAAGTGCTGCGTAGAAAGCAGGTGCATTTGCCTCAATTTCCGACACATCAATTTTTTCCATCGGTGTATTGTCTTTCTTATCTAGATATTTATTCCAGAAGAAAGCTGCCCCAGCCATTACGATGATCGCACAAATTGAAACTGGTAAAACGGTTTGAACTGCAAATACATCTAACGCTAAACCTGATTTCTCGGCAGCGATAACAACGTCACCTGAAGTCGGTGAAAGAATAATAGCAGCTGGTGAAGCGCACACTGCAACCGCAGCAGGACGTGAAATACCCATAGCAGTCATCATAGGGAATAGGGTTGCCATTAGTAGTACGCCTAAGCCTGTAGCTGAGCTAACTGCCAGCGACATTAGACATGCAACAATGTATGCAGCAACAAGAAGAACGTAAGGCGATTTAATAACGGATAATGGTTTAGAAAACTGTTTAACAACGACGTTATTAGCACCGATATGCGTCATGTATGAAGCAAAACCACATAGAAGCATGATTTGCATACCTAAGCCGCCACCACGGTACTGGAGCATGTATTTAACAAACTCTAAAGAGTCGGTCACCATATTACCGGTAGAAGCAACTTTAGCGGGTAGTACCGTGTGACCAATAAGACCTGTAATTAAAAGTAATGCAAGACCAGCAGTAAGCAATACGCCGGCAGCTTTGTATCCTTTCACAATGAAGTAACCGACAGCAATCGTGACTACTAAACCGATTAAGAGCTCTAACATAGACATCCCCATTAAGTTAGAAATTTAAGAAAGTGTTTCAGAATATGTCATTTAATGTACAGAAAAGCGTTCTGTAGCACGACTCCAAACTGGACTTCTCATGATCTAAAGCAACGAATTAAATTGTTATTAAATTTGGTAATAGAGATTGTTTTAGAGATGTTGTGCTGCTGTTAATTTCAACTTTTAGTCTGACTGGAATTTATGACTAGGAAAAGATCGCATTAGATAGGAGGATGAAGGGCAATAAACTGGATAAGAGGTGAAAGCTCTTAAATCATAAGGCAAAGCGCCAAAACAGGACTTAAACGGATACATTTGACGGGGTTGGAGGGCTAACAACTTGATCTTGATGGATGGCATCGCGCCCCGCGTGTTTGGCTTCATACAGTGCGACATCAGCGCGTTTAAACCACTGCTCTATATCTTGCTCTGCAATCGATTCAGCAATACCTATGCTTAATGTCACTTTTGCTTGTTGTGGGTACTGCTGAGTACGAACCTTATGAGCAATACTGGACACTATTTGATGGGCTTTTTCTTTTGGGGTGTTATTGAAGAGTAGTAAGAACTCATCTCCACCTAATCGAAACAGTAAATCCCGTTGTCTTGAGTTTTGATTGATGAGCTCGACGACGATCTTTATGATCTCATCACCCACATCATGCCCGTATTGATCATTCACTTGTTTGAAATGGTCAATATCAATTATCGCCATTGATCCAACTGTCCCTAACTCATTACCCCGAGAGGCATCTTCAAGATAATCGTCAAGTTGATGCCGGTTTAATGCACCTGTGAGTGAATCGCGGGTAGATAAGTAACGTAAGTCATGCTGAAGCCTTCTAACGGCTTCTATTGCGAAGTGGGAGATTGTCGCGCAACACAGAAGGGCGATCCCAAAGCGAAGTGTCACAATGGATTCCTGATGCTGAAATGCAGCTACACAAGTACCAACGATAATAAAACTATTAATCACCAAAGCTGATTTCCGAGGAATAATAAATACCACGGCAGTAATAATGGGGAATGTCCAATAGGTGGCTAACGTTCCGAACGTATGCACGCTAACAACAATCGATACCGCGAGTAGGCCGAGGGGAACAAAGTAGCCGAGTATGGGCTTTTGCTTATATAAAATACCATAGACCTCAATCATTAAACTGATCTCAAAGGTAAGCAATAAGGTCRCGAGCGCTGTTTCTTCGATGTAGTAATTTTTGATGATGAGGGGAAGCATGGTGAGCAATGTCACTACAACGATAAACTTTAATACTCGCCTATGGTTGTGAAGGTCAAAAATACCATCGTAACCGCTTTCAAAGATGAACCTGGATCGTTCCATACGTACTCCTCAGTTACACCCTAGATAAAGTTGACGAGATAGCAATGAACTAAACAGCGTCAAGCTAGTACATATGCCAGTATTTGCATTGATATTTATCTGATTTTAATCGCAATACTATTAAAAACTATGACTAAAGAATGAGAAGTGCAAATTTTACGAAGTAGGCGTTTGGTCTTGATCACAATGAAGGTGATTGGGGGGCTGTTGTTGGTGGCGACTAGCTGTTTACTGAGCGGGAAAAGAAAAGTGCCACCCGATGGGTAGCACTTCTTACGATAACTATGTTAAGAATATTGAGTCACAGTTTGTCGCCAAATCATTTGCTGATGTTCTAGATCAGATTTGATTTTTTCATAGCGAAGCTTCAAAACGGAGTGCTCATATTTCTTCACTACGTTTTCTTTCTTGCTTTCTAGAAGCTGTTTTTTCACTTCATAGTATTCATTCATACTGTTTACTAAAGCGTCGAAGTCAGCTTGTAAGCGTTCAGCAACTTGCTGTCTATCTGGCAAATGACTGATCTTATTTTGCGTGCGCTTTAACATCATAGCAGCACGAGCTTTATCAATACGTACTTGTGGTGTTTGTCGTAGCTTAGAAGCTAAGCCCACCATTGATGACGCTTTAATGATCCATTTAGTTGGATCGTACTGCCACCAATAAATGCCGTTACGATAATCATTTTCAAAAATGTGGTGAAAATTATGGTAACCCTCACCAAAGGTCAGGAAAGCAAGCACGCCGTTGTCACGAGCTGTATTTTTATCAGTGAAAGGCTGTGAACCCCAGATATGAGCTAAAGAATTAATAAAGAAAGTCGTATGATGGTTCAGAACCAAACGCACAGCGCCTACGATTAGCAGCATGCCTACAACATCGCCATAAATAACGCCTAATAGCATAGGAACGCCAATGTTCATTAGAAGCGCAAGTTGGATGTAATACTTGTGCTGCCACATTAGAATTTTGTCTTTTTTCAAATCACGACAGTTAGAGTAATCGTCGTATGTCTCTCTATTGTAGTGACGAAGCATCCAACCTATGTGTGAATACCAAAAACCGCGCTTTGCTGAATAAGGGTCTTTGTCGTTGTTGTCGACATGCTTGTGGTGAACACGATGGTCAGAAGACCAGTGCAACGCACTATTTTGAAGGGCGAAAGCACCACCAAGAGCGAACAGAAAGCGTAGGCTAGCATGCGCTTCAAACGCTTTGTGTGACCAAAGTCTGTGGTAACCGGTTGTAATAGATAGGTTACAAAAGCAAAAACAGATCAGTAGCCAAAGCCAATGTTCTGCACCGTAACCGAAAAAGTAACCGTAGATTGGTGCTGCGACAGCTGCCAAAAGCATGCTAGAAGCAAAAATGAAGATGTTGAGCCATATTAATGGTGGCTTTTTTTCCTGCTGTTGAATGTCAGTAGTCATGACAAAAA
Source organism: Vibrio makurazakiensis (assembly GCF_050337375.1). Lineage (NCBI taxonomy): Bacteria > Pseudomonadati > Pseudomonadota > Gammaproteobacteria > Vibrionales > Vibrionaceae > Vibrio > Vibrio makurazakiensis. The sequence goes on from NZ_JAKJSW010000068.1 coordinate 18,029, forward strand.
TCCTTTGAGCTTACAACTGTGCGCTAGAATATCAGCGTACAGGTGTAAGTCAATTATGAATATGTAAAATGTGATTAGTATGTTTTGCTTTAAATGTAGGACAGGGTAGTGTTAAATGTAGAGACAAGCGCCAAATGGAAGTAATAAGGGCTAATAAATGGAAATTAGAGTAGCGGAATATAAGGATTTTGAGCGGATTGCTCAATTACACGCTGATAGTTGGAAAAAGTATTATAAAGGGATTTTGGCTGACGATTACTTAGAAAATGAAGTCTATGATGACCGCTCGGTTATCTGGCAAACACGTCTTATCAATCCTCCTTTCAATCAACACGTATTGCTCCTTGAAGAAGGTGGCTTATTGATCGGCTTTGTATGTGCATTCGGCAATCATAATTTTGATCGCGGTACTTTTATCGATGCTTTGCATGTWGATGATAGTCACCGAGGCAGAGGTGCAGGAAGAGTATTACTTAGAGAGCTTTCTACGTGGCTAGAGCAATACTTTGGTGATTCAGGTCTTTACCTTGAAGTAATGTCTGCAAATACCCAAGCAATTGGTTTCTATTCCTCTATTGGTGGAAAAGAAGAAATTGAGCAAATTTGGGATGCTCCATGTGGAAGCAAAGTAAAAGAAAAAGTCTACTCGTGGAAATCCCCTAAAGAAATGGCACAACATACCCAGGAAGTGTCGTACTCTTAGTTTTAGTCATTGGGCTGAATCATCAGCTTAAAAACTAGAAAAGCACATGCTATCAGTTGATACATGTGCTTTTTCGTTTTGGTCTAACTTAATGGGGACTATTTAAGAGTGCCATGACGTTTGATTTCGTCCGTTCTCTTTCGAATGGTAAAGCGCTTGGTCAGCCTGTTCGATCAAAGTATCTAAAACAGACGATGTATGCGTGGAAAATGTAGCTCCAACAGAAAGGGTTATATCCGACTTTTGATTCGGTAGTTTAATCGTTTGTGTTGCTGAGAGAAAAGTATCACCAAGTTCAAGGCTTTGTTCCTGAGTTAAGCCTGCCGCTAATACTAAAAATTCTTCCCCTCCATAACGAATGCAGTGAGCGTTCGCGGGCGTTAACTGCATTAAGTTACTTGCCGTTTCTCTAAGTACTCTATCGCCAACGGTATGCCCATATGTATCGTTGACCGATTTAAAGAAATCGAGATCCAACATATAAATCGTGACTGATTCTTGCTGGTTAAGTTTTGGTTCTAATATCTGGTGTAAATAGAGTCGGTTAAAACATTGTGTCAGCGAATCCACATAAGACAGAGCTTTGAATTTTCGGGTTTGTTGGCGCAGTAATATCGCCTGTTTACGTAATTGCTGAGCTTGAATAAAGCGTTTATTGACTTCTAGATCTCGTCTAAAACAAGCAGCAACAATCAAAATAAAAGCGGATACGTGAATTGAAATGCTTTCAATCTCATGGTGAGGGTCAATATCGTATAAAAGTGGCGCTAGGCCAGCAATATAGCAGAGAAAAGCCACAATTAAGGAAGGCACACTGTAGCGCGCAGACATTCGGGAGAACGTTCCTATGTAAATCATGACGAGCAGTAACCCGCCTTGATAATCATAGTTCTGTAACCCAATTGCGAACTGACCAACGTAAACAAGAAACAATGACGCAACGATGAGTAAGCCTGACTCGAATGTTTGAAAGTAGCGAGGTCGGTACTGGAGGCAGTAATACGCACTGGCGATCATTCCTGCGCAGGTAACCATTCGTAATATGACGGGTAGGTAACTTGAGTCAGCAAAATGAATGATGTCGGTAATGACAAAGCCCATAAACATTACAATCGGAATATAGACAAATTTTGCGTAAGGCAAGTAGACTTGATTGTTAAAATAAGTCCGATATTTTAGCTGTTTAAAGCCCGAATAAGATCGCATGTTTTCGCTAGGTCACTCTAGTTCATATGAGTTACTAAAGTATGATAGGTATACTGTACT
>NZ_JAKJSW010000069.1:0-19950 GCF_050337375.1 Vibrio makurazakiensis
TCTATGGATAGACCCCATTCAGATCAAGAATGTATAAAATGTTTTGCACATTCCTGTGATTCCAAGCGAACAAACCTTATCCGTTAAATCGACAAAACCTAGATTTTTATTCTATCAAACGGCAATTTAAGGTACTTTAATAAAGTATTTAAATTATTTTCAGGAAATCGGCAATGCAAAATATCGGGATGTCGGCAAAGCTCAACAGTGTATGCTATGAAATCAGGGGGCCTGTACTCAAACATGCTAAGCGCATGGAAGAAGAGGGGCATAAAATACTGAAACTCAATATTGGTAACCCCGCCCCGTTTGGTTTTGACGCCCCTGATGAAATCCTTGTCGATGTAATCCGTAACCTACCGACATCTCAAGGTTACTGTGACTCAAAAGGTATCTATTCTGCCCGTAAAGCTGTTGTTCAGCATTACCAAAAGAAAGGCTTACGTAACCTTGACGTAGAAGACGTTTACATCGGTAACGGTGCATCTGAGCTTATCGTTATGTCTATGCAGGCGCTACTGGATAATGGCGATGAAATCTTAGTTCCCGCTCCAGATTATCCGCTATGGACAGCATCTGTCGCACTATCTGGCGGTAAAGCCGTTCACTATATCTGTGACGAAGACGCAGACTGGTATCCAGACCTTGACGACATGCGCGCAAAGATCACCCCTAAGACCCGTGGTATTGTTCTTATTAACCCGAACAACCCTACAGGTGCGGTGTACAGCAGAGATTTCTTACTACAAGTAGTGGAGATTGCACGTGAGCATGGCTTAATCATTTTTGCCGACGAGATCTACGACAAAGTACTTTACGATGGCGCGGTACACACTTCTATCGCCACACTTGCAGAAGACGTGTTGATGGTGACTTTTAACGGTCTGTCTAAAGCTTATCGTGTTTGTGGGTTCCGTGGTGGTTGGATGTTCCTAACCGGCCCGAAACACTTAGCCAAAGGCTACCTCGAAGGGCTCGACATGCTCGCCTCGATGCGACTGTGCGCTAACGTACCAATGCAGCACGCAATTCAAACTGCATTAGGTGGCTATCAAAGTATTAACGAACTCTTACTTCCTGGTGGACGTTTACTGGAACAACGCGATCGCGCATGGGAGCTGATCAACCAGATTCCTGGTGTATCTTGCGTGAAGCCAAAGGGTGCAATGTATCTATTTCCAAAGATCGACACTGAGATGTATAACATCAAAGACGATCAGAAGTTTGTACTCGACTTCCTTAAACAAGAAAAAGTACTGCTTGTACAAGGCACAGGCTTTAACTGGCCAAAACCAGACCACTTCCGCATCGTGACTCTGCCGCATATTGAAGACCTAGAAGTGGCCATAGGTCGTTTAGAACGATTCTTATCGACTTACCGTCAATAACCATTCATTGATTACCGCATAATAGATTGTTTTATAAGCGCTTTATTTTGCAATCAAACACTTCTATGCTTTAAAGGCTCCTACCAAGGAGCCTTTTCTATTTTTGGAACCTAGCAAGGGACTTGTCTATGAATCAAAGCCACTTCTTCGCCCACCTCGCCCGCATGAAGCTTATCCAACGCTGGCCTTTGATGAGGTCAGTTTCATCTGAAAACATCTCAGAGCACAGTCTACAAGTCGCTTTCGTTGCTCACGCCCTAGCCCTTATCAAAAATAAAAAGTTTTCTGGGAGTTTGAATCCAGAAAGAATTGCGATGTTAGGTATGTACCATGACGCTAGCGAAGTGCTAACTGGAGACCTGCCAACCCCCGTAAAATATTACAACTCAGAAATCGCTACCGAGTACAAAAAAATTGAGGCTGCCGCAGAAAAGCGACTGCTTTCAATGGTCCCTGAAGAGTTCCGAGATGATTTTGAACCTTTTCTAATTTCTGGCCATTGTTCTGAAGAAGAACAAATAATTGTTAAGCAAGCAGATTCCATTTGCGCTTACTTAAAATGTTTAGAGGAATTAAGTGCAGGCAACCATGAATTTGAACAAGCAAAGCGCCGACTAAAAGAAACATTAGAACAACGACAAACACCCGAGATGGAATACTTCCTAACAACATTTGCCCCAAGCTTTGAATTATCGCTAGACGAGATCAGTTGATACGGTACACTCAAGTATAAATAAAATCATATAGATAGGTGCTACAGTGGACTTTTCCCTACGCCAAGATTGGCAACATCGAAATGATGATGAGCATAAAATAAGACGTGATGACCATCGTAGCCCTTTCCAACGAGATCGCGCGCGCGTTCTCCACTCAGCTGCCTTTCGTCGCTTGCAAGCAAAGACTCAAGTTCATGGCACAAGTGTTAATGACTTCCATAGAACTCGACTGACCCATTCACTAGAAGCCGCCCAACTTGGCACTGGTATTGTTGCTCAGTTGAAAAAGAAGCAGCCTGAATACCGTTCACTGCTACCATCAGATAGCTTGATCGATTCGATATGCTTAGCACATGACATTGGGCACCCTCCTTTTGGCCATGGCGGTGAAGTCGCTCTGAACTATATGATGCGCGACCACGGAGGATTTGAAGGCAATGCACAAACATTCCGGATTCTGACTCGACTAGAGCCCTATACCGAACATCACGGTATGAATTTGGCTAGACGTACCTTGCTCGGTCTCATTAAATACCCTGCACTGCTCAGCATGACCAATGCGAAGCAACAAGCTGAGCCAGTCAAACATCAAAGGCAATTGCGAGCTAAAGACTGGATGCCGGCAAAAGGGATTTATGACCACGACACTGAATTATTTGACTGGGTGCTAGACCCTCTATCTGAAAAAGATAAACAACAATTCAGTCAACTTAGATTCTCTGAACTTGCAGACACCCAACACAACAAGACTCTATTTAAATCCCTAGATTGTTCCATCATGGAGCTAGCGGATGATATTGCCTACGGCGTTCATGACTTAGAGGATGCTATCGTATTGGGGTTAGTAACCCGAAGCCAATGGCAAACAGCAGAAAAGGAATTACTAGCAGCTGAAGAACCCTGGTTTATTAGTAACTTAGAATCTGTATCAGAGATGCTATTCTCAGGTAAACAGCACCAACGTAAAGATGCGATTGGGGGAATTGTTAATGCGTTACTCACAAGCATATCAATTGACAAAGTACCGACAGAATTTGAAAACCCACTTCTAGCGTACAACGCGTACCTAGAGTCTGGAATGGAAAAATCACTCACTGTGCTAAAACGTTTTGTGAGCCAATTTGTAATACAAATCCCTCAAGTTCAAGTCATTGAGTACAAGGGGCAACAAATAATCATGGATATGTTTGAAGCGCTCAGTGCCGATCCTGAACGTCTATTGCCGAGTAACATCAAAGAAAACTGGCTAAACGAGAGTGAAGAATCGAAAAAGATGAGAGTAATTGCCGACTATATTTCTTCAATGACCGACGGCTTTGCCCAAAGACTTCACCAGCAGCTTTTTTCCGCCCACACAGGTTTCTAATTACGATTAGTTACTTAAATATGCTTGTTTAGTCTAAATAATTTCGCTCAAAGACCCCTGGAGGCATTTGATCAATTTGAAATTGGATCATGTGATCAAATGCTTTAAGCAAAGGGCTGTAATCATTCTTGTCGTTAAACAGCTCCAACAGGTGGTAACCCGCCTCTACCGTCGACAAACTATTTTCTGAGGGTGCTTTTCGGATTCGATAATTGCCCTTTAAATTCGTAGGTAAATGAACCGTTTTCAAGTCTTGTAAGTTTTTAGAAACTTGCCACATTTTGAACGCTTTTTTCCAAGTACCATCAAGCAAAATTACACGAACTTTCTTATTAATTGATGCAACTTTTTCTACGCCGACCGACCGTTCACCTGGGTAGAGAATAAAATGTTCATAACCCGGTTCCGCCAACAGCTGATTAAGTTGAGAGTGGTCACTAAAATCTTCACCAATCAAAATAATGCTGTTCGCTAATGATAAAGATAATATTTTTGCTGTCCCCATCGGGCGATGTTCTTCTGAAGGGTGCTGAAGAATGATAAGCTCAACGTCAGATTCCAGTGGTTCTATCCACTCGCAAATACAAGCTTTCTTAGCTTTCGCACAATCCGGGCAATATCGAGACATGGGGTTAACGTGTACCTTGTTTTAATTTTCGTAACAGTAATTTGCTGTATTTTCCAACTGCCTGTTATTCAAAATACAGTTCAGTGGGATGCACAAGCCATCATATCAGGCCAATGGTGGCGGATCCTAACAGGAAACTTTGGTCATACCAACATTTGGCACCTTGCGATGAACCTGACAGGGCTGTGGGTAATTAGTTATTTGTTTTCACCTACAAGAAAACAACTCATTTCAACTCTAATTGGTGTGAGTTCCCTTGTAGGAGTATTACTGCTATTTTCTGATTATCGAATATACCTAGGCTTATCAGGAACTCTTCACGGAATTTTTGGATACTTCGCTCTCAGTGAAGCGCTAAGAGGAAGAAAGTCGAGTTGGCTGTTGGTGTTAGGTTTACTAGGTAAAGTGTCGTGGGAGCTCTACTACGGGGCCTCAATAACAACAAGTTCGATGATTGCCGCTAAAGTAGCGGTTGAAGCTCATCTAGCAGGTGCTATTTCTGGGTTGATTGGAGCTTATTGCATCTATGCTGGGTACAAACTGAAAAAATAGCCCGTACATAATAGAAGAGATATGTACCTTCTCCTTTATAGGTTTTAAACGAATAACAGAAGGTACAATGAGAAGGGTCTATAGCTTGATCCTATCACGATTCTTTTCAACCGTTGCGTCACCAATACCTTTCACATTAGCAAGCTCATCCGCATGAGAGAAACCACCGTTACTTTCTCGGTACTCAACAATACTCACAGCTTTCTTTTGTCCGACACCTAATAATAGCATCGCCAGCTCTTCAGCAGGTGCGGTATTAATATTTACAGTGATCTCTATCCCTTCGTATTTATCAGCGCGAGTAGGTGTGTCAGACGCATATGTAGAAAACGTAAAGGCAATTGAAGCAACAAAGGGCAGCAGAAGTTTTAGGATGTTCATGTTTATCTCCTCATTAAATATGACTAATGAGGTTAATCCGACGAACACGCTTGTAATAATAGTATTAATACAAAATAAAACGGGCCACCTAAGTGACCCGTTTAACGTTACATATCAATTGCAGTGAGTGTGATTACTGGCTCACAACAAAGTATTCGATATCTGCGCTATTACGAAGAACCGTTAATACATTAGATAAGTCTTGTTGGTTACCTAAGCGCTCTAATTGAGCACCAATCTGTTCACTGTATGCCGGCTCGATTTTCGCTTCAACTTTAGAAAGTTCAACAACTACGATGTTGCCTTGTGCATCTTTAGATTGACCGAAAACTGACTTACCGTTTTCAGGTTTAGAGAATGCGAATACTGTCGCAGCAAGTGGAGAACTACGATCGATAGTTTCAACTTCGCTGAACTCTAAGCCTTTCTCTGCAACTAGGTTGTCGTTACCWTCTTGAAGTGCTGTCACTAAAGACTCACCAAGTTCAATCGCTTCTTGCTCGGCTTTAACACGAGAAAGAGCAACGACAACTTGTTCTTTCACTTCCGCAAGAGGAAGAACCATTTGATCGCGAGAGTCTTCAACACGCACAACAATCACATGTTCAGGTGCTACTTCCATCACTTCAGAGTTTAGGCCGTCTTCTTTCACTTCAGGGCTCAAGATTGCTTGAGTCACTGTTGGTGTTTTAAGAATTTCAGGCGCGTCTACTTGAGAGATAAAATCTGTAGTTTGAATCTTAGCGTTAATTGCTTCAGCTGAATCATCTAACGAGTCAGGGTATTCAAATGCTACTTTTTCAAGTTCAGTTTGCAACTCGTAGAACTGATCAACAGCGTATTGGTCAACTAGCTCTTGTTTTATCTCAGCTGCCACTTCAGTTAGCGGCTGAGCTTGCGATGCTTTCAGCTCTTCTAGTTTGATGATGTGGTAACCAAACGCAGATTTAACTAGACCTGTAGTATCTCCCACTTTAACCAATGAGAATGCTGCTTCTTCAAAAGCAGGGTCCATCACATCACGCTCGATCCAACCTAAATCACCACCTAGGTCTGCACTACCAAAGTCATCAGACTTTTCTTCYGCTAGTGCTGCAAAATCAGCACCACCATTCAACTCGTCAAGAATAGACTGAGCTTTAGCTTCGTCATCACCTTGCACTAGGATATGGCTAACTTTACGTTGCTCTTCTGAAGAGTACTTGTCTAAGTGCTCTTGGTAGTATTGCTCTACCGCTTCATCAGAAATCTGGGCATCAGCTCTTAGTTGCTCAGCAGACAACTCGATGTAAGACACTTTAACTTGCTCTGGACGAGYGTAGCTTGCTGAGTTTTGCTGGTAGTACTCTTCAATTTCTTCGTCAGTCAGAGTTACCTTGCTCATCAGTTCTTCAACTGAAAGAGTAATTGAGCGAATGTCACGAGTTTGTGCGATTAGCTGGCTTTGCGCGTCAATTTCGCCTTGAAGCACAAAGTCACTGCTTTGAAGTGCAGTTACTAGCTGGTTGCGAACTAAGTCACGGCGCATGTACTCCGCAAAGCTTTCAGCACTGAAACCTGCACGACGTAATGCCGCTTGGTAAATGTCTTGATCAAATTTGCCTTCGTTTTGGAATTGAGGCATTTCTAGGATCATAGTACGAATTTGAGCATCACTTACACGTAGCCCTAAAGACTCAGCGTGTTGCTCAAGAAGAAGATCGTTGATTAGTCGGTCTAATACCGATTTACGGAAAGACTCAACGTAAGCAGGGTCAGCAAGCATTTGAGAGAAGTAATCACCCAGTTGAGACTGCATACGATTACGTTCATTTTGATAAGCTTGTTCAAACTCACCACGACCGATTTCAGAGTTGCCTACTTTCGCTGCAGCATTGTTGCCACCACCAGTGATGTAACTACCCACACCAGCGAAAACGAATGAAAGGATAATCAATCCAAGGATAATTTTTACCGCGATGCTATTCACGCCTTCGCGTAACCGATCCATCATAATTTAATTGCTCTCCGGGAATGAAGCATCAAGCTTCAAAATAAAATTCTATTCACGCGAYAATATCAGAAAAAGAAATGCGCACCAGTAAGATGCGCATAATTTAAAAAAGTTCGATTTGCTTAATCTTAATTGAACTGAAACTCGGTTTCAGTTCATAAGATAAGTCTTAGTTACAAGAATCTTTTAGTGCTTTACCTGCTTTGAAGCCTGGTACTTTCGCTTCTGCGATTTGGATTTCTTCACCAGTCTTAGGGTTACGACCTGTGCGTGCTGCACGAGTACGAACACTGAATGTACCGAAACCAACAAGTGCTACTTGATCACCAGACTGTAGAGTTGTACSTACAGCTTCGATGAATGCGTCTAGAGCGCGGCCAGCTGAAGCTTTAGAGATGTCTGCGTTTTCTGCGATTGATTCTACTAATTGTGTTTTATTCACTGTGTTTCCCCTTTGTGTCATCTGTAATTATTTTTTGTAAGATGACGTTCGTTCCATTTTGGTTTAAAAGTAGCCGCAAGCCTTGTAACAAAAGGGCTAGAAGCTTTAGTGGATTAACTTAGCGTCCAAAAAAAACGCTGACAAGCCTTTTTAAGCCTATCAGCGCAATTCTTTACTTATTTTTGCTGCTCATCACTATTTTTCAGCGACAAACTCTACACCAGATGGGTCTTTCTCTAGTGCAACTTTCAATACTTCATCGATCCATTGAACTGGAATCACCTTAAGATCTGCGATTACGTTATCTGGAATCTCTTCTAAATCACGTTCATTATCTTTTGGAATCAGTACTGTTTTGATACCGCCGCGATGCGCCGCAAGTAGTTTCTCTTTCAAGCCGCCGATAGGTAAAACTTCACCACGTAAAGTGATTTCACCTGTCATGCCCACTTCTGCTTTTACCGGGTTACCCGTTAAGCTAGAAACCAATGCCGTACACATTGCGATACCCGCACTTGGGCCATCTTTTGGTGTTGCACCTTCTGGTACATGTACGTGGATGTCACGCTTCTCGTAGAAATCTGAGTTGATACCCAGTTTTTCAGCACGAGAACGAACGACCGTCATTGCAGCTTGGATCGATTCTTTCATCACATCGCCAAGAGAGCCAGTTTGCGTTAGCTTACCTTTACCCGGCATAGATTCAGTTTCGATAGTCAGTAAGTCACCACCAACTTGAGTCCACGCTAAGCCAGTAACCTGACCAATACGGTTACTCTCATCGGCTTTACCGAAGTCGTGACGTTGAACGCCTAAGTACTCTTTCAGGTTGTCAATGTTAACCGTTACAGACTTAAGGTCGCTATCTAGCAAAATGTTCTTAACTGCTTTACGACAGATCTTAGAGATTTCACGCTCTAGGCTACGTACACCCGCTTCACGCGTGTAGTAACGAATAATGCCGATGATTGCTGAATCTTCAATCTCAATCTCATGAGGCTTAAGACCATTACGTTGAACTTGCTTGTCTAACAGGTGACTCTTAGCAATGTTTAGCTTTTCATCTTCTGTATAACCAGACAGACGAATCACTTCCATACGGTCCAGTAGAGGGCCTGGAATGTCCATTGAGTTAGACGTCGCCACGAACATTACGTCAGAAAGATCGTAATCTACTTCTAGGTAGTGATCGTTAAACGCATTGTTTTGCTCTGGGTCTAATACTTCTAGAAGTGCTGAAGATGGGTCGCCACGCATATCAGAAGACATCTTATCGATTTCATCTAATAGGAACAGTGGGTTCTTAACGCCAACTTTAGACATCTTCTGGATTAACTTACCAGGCAGAGAGCCAATGTACGTACGACGGTGCCCACGGATCTCAGCTTCATCACGAACGCCACCTAGTGCCATACGTGTGTACTTACGGCCTGTAGCAGCGGCAATAGAGCGACCTAGAGAGGTTTTACCCACACCAGGAGGACCAACAAGACAAAGGATTGGACCTTTAAGCTTATTGATACGGTTCTGCACTGCCAAGTATTCAAGAATACGTTCTTTAACGCGCTCTAGACCGTAGTGGTCTTCGTTTAAGATCTCTTCCGCTTTCGCTAAGTTCTTCTTAACTTTTGAGCGCTTAGCCCACGGAACACCTACCATCCAGTCAATATAACTACGCACAACTGTTGCTTCAGCAGACATAGGTGACATCATTTTCAGTTTTTGAAGCTCTTGCTCAGTTTTCTCACGAGCTTCTTGAGGCATTTTTGATTCTTCAATCTTCTGCTTCAATACTTCAAATTCATCAACGCCATCTTCTGTTTCGCCAAGCTCTTTCTGAATCGCTTTCATTTGCTCATTCAGATAGTACTCGCGTTGCGATTTTTCCATCTGCTTTTTAACACGCCCACGAATACGTTTTTCAACTTGTAGGATGTCAATTTCAGATTCCATTTGCCCCATAAGGAACTCAAGACGTTCAGTGACATCTAGAATTTCTAGTACGTGCTGTTTGTCTGCAAGTTTTAAAGGCATATGTGCAGCGATGGTATCCGCAAGGCGTGCTGCTTCATCGATGCCATTTAGAGAGGTTAAAACTTCAGGTGGAATCTTCTTGTTTAGCTTAATAAAGCCTTCGAACTGGTTGATCGCACTGCGAACAACCACTTCTTGTTCTTTTTCATCAAGTTCTGAGGTTACTACGTATTCGGCATCCGCAAGGAAAAACTCACTTTCTCTGAATTGGTGAATTTTTGCACGCTGCTGACCTTCCACAAGCACTTTTACAGTACCATCAGGAAGCTTTAACAACTGAAGAATGGTAGCGACAGTACCTACTTCGAATAGGTCGTCAATTGAAGGCTCATCAGTATCCGCTTCTTTCTGCGCGACTAGCAGTACTTGCTTGTTGGTTTCCATTGCCGTTTCTAGGCAAGAAATTGATTTTTCGCGACCAACAAATAGTGGAATTACCATGTGTGGGTAAACCACTACATCACGTAGAGGCAGTACGGGGATCTCGATACGCTCGGAACGTTCCAAGTTCATATTTTTCTCTCTTCCGCTTTAACTTATAAAGCAGTATATGGGGCTTAAACGACTGGATTCAATGAAAGAATAAAAAAAAGGAGGTAATTGCTTACCTCCTTTTTTAATTTGAGCGATTTGTCTTAAAAAGACTTACTCTGCACCAGCAGCTTGGTTGTCCGAGTTGCTGTAAATTAGCAGTGGTTCAGACTCACCGTTAATTACTGACTCATCAATAACCACTTTGCTTACATCTGTAGAAGATGGCAGCTCGTACATGGTTTCAAGTAATACGCCTTCAAGAATAGAACGAAGACCACGAGCACCTGTTTTACGCTCCATTGCTTTCTTAGCAATCGCACGTAGTGCATCTTCGCGGAATTCCAATTCAGTATCTTCTAAATCGAATAATGCGCCATACTGCTTAGTAAGGGCGTTTTTCGGCTCACAAAGAATTTGAATAAGGGCTTCTTCATCAAGTTCTGTCAGTGTAGTCGTTACCGGCAGACGACCAATGAATTCTGGAATTAGACCATACTTCACTAGATCTTCAGGTTCAACTTGAGTGAATAGTTCACCAATTGTTTTAGCTTCGTCTTTAGAGCGCACTTCTGCACCAAAGCCGATACCAGAACCTTTTTCTACACGTTGCTCGATTACTTTATCTAGACCAGCAAATGCGCCGCCACAGATAAATAGAATCTTAGATGTATCTACTTGCAGGAATTCTTGTTGTGGATGTTTACGACCGCCCTGAGGAGGTACTGAAGCCACTGTGCCTTCAACAAGTTTTAGTAGAGCTTGTTGAACACCTTCACCAGACACGTCACGCGTGATTGATGGGTTTTCAGCTTTACGAGAAATCTTATCGATTTCATCGATGTAAACAATGCCACGTTCCGCTTTCGCTACGTCGTAATCGCACTTTTGCAGTAGCTTTTGAATGATGTTTTCTACATCTTCACCCACATAACCCGCTTCGGTTAGTGTAGTAGCATCTGCCATCGTGAATGGTACGTCTAGGAAACGCGCTAACGTTTCTGCAAGTAGTGTTTTACCACTACCAGTAGGGCCGATAAGTAGAATATTACTCTTACCTAGCTCTACGCCATCACTTGTCGTATCACCATTACGTAAACGCTTATAGTGGTTATATACCGCTACGGCTAGCACTTTTTTCGCGTAATCTTGTCCAATTACATAGTCATCTAGGTGTTCACGGATCTGGCGCGGTGTAGGTAGCGCTTCAGATTCTTTCTTAGGTAGAACATCCTTGATTTCTTCACGAATAATGTCGTTACAAAGATCGACACATTCATCACAAATGTAAACAGAAGGACCTGCGATTAATTTGCGAACTTCGTGCTGGCTTTTGCCGCAGAAAGAGCAGTACAGCAGTTTACCACTACTACCCTCTTTGCTTTTATCTGTCATTCGCTAACCTCTTAGCCTTTACTCACTATGATTTGAGTGTATATCAATTTTAATCAATTTGCGTTAAACAATTGTCGTGCAATTATTCGCCACGGTGATTAAGAACTGCGTCCACCAAACCGTATTCTACTGCCTGATCTGCAGACATAAAGTTGTCACGATCTGTATCTTGCTCTACAACTTCTAACGGCTGACCAGTGTGTTCAGCCAACAATTTGTTAAGCTTCTGTTTGATCGTTAGAATTTCTTGAGCATGAATTTGAATATCAGAAGCCTGACCTTGGAAGCCACCAAGTGGTTGGTGAATCATCACACGAGAGTTAGGCAGAACGTAACGTTTACCTTCAGCACCACCAGCAAGTAAGAAAGCACCCATAGAACAAGCTTGGCCCATACATACTGTACTTACGTTTGGCTTGATAAACTGCATAGTGTCGTAGATTGACATACCTGCAGTAACGCTGCCGCCTGGAGAGTTGATGTAAAGGAAAATATCTTTGTCTGGATTTTCAGATTCTAGGAAAAGTAGTTGAGCCACGACAAGATTTGCCATGTGGTCTTCGACTTGACCTGTTAGGAAAATTACGCGTTCTTTTAATAGACGAGAATAAATATCGTAAGAACGTTCACCACGGGAAGTTTGTTCAACCACCATTGGAACTAGCGCGTCCATAATCGATGGCATTGTGTTTTTTTCTTGGTAGCTCATATTCTTATGTCCCTAAAATAAATGGCCCGGATGATAAAATCATACGGACCATTGTTAGCAGAATAGTTAACGCTAAGTCAACTTTTCTACGCAAGATATTGCTTATTAAGCAGGTTGTTGCTGATTCATTAGCTCGTTGAAGCTAACTTCTTTATCAGAAACCTGTGCTTTAGCAATGATTGCGTCAATAGCTTGCTCTTCTAGAGCAACGTTGCGCATGTTGTTCATCATCTGTTCGTTTTGCTCGTAGTAAGCAATAACTTCTGATGGATCTTCGTAAGCTGTAGCCATCTCTTCGATGATAGCTTTAACTTTTTCGTCATCAGCTTTTAACTCTTCAGTCTTGATTACTTCACCAAGAAGAAGACCTACAACTACGCGACGTTTAGCTTGCTCTTCGAACAGCTCACGTGGAAGTTGGTCAGCAGCTTCAGTGTTGCCACCAAAACGTTGAGCAGCTTGTTGACGAAGAACACCGATCTCTTGGTCAATAAGAGCAGATGGTACGTCGATGTCGTTTTCGTTCACTAGGCCGTCAAGAGCTTGCTCTTTGATACGGTTTTTAACAGCTTGCTTAAGCTCACGTTCCATGTTTTTGCGAACTTCAGCTTTAAGACCGTCAACACCTTCAGCAGCGCCGAACTTAGAAACGAATTCTTCGTTTAGTTCTGGAAGTTCACGAGCTTCAACTTTGTTTAGCTTGATAGAGAACTTAGCAGCTTTACCTTTTAGGTTTTCTGCGTGGTAATCTTCTGGGAAGTTTACGTCGATTTCGAATTCCATACCTGCTGTTTTACCAACGATACCGTCTTCAAAACCAGGGATCATGCGACCAGCACCCATCTCTAGTGGGAAGTTCTCAGCTTTACCGCCTTCGAACTCTTCACCGTCGATAGAGCCAACGAAGTCGATAGTTGCACGAGAACCAGCGTCAGCTGCAGTGTCAACTTCAGTCCACGTAGCTTGTTGCTTACGTAGAGTTTCGATCATTTCAGCAACGTCTTCTTCTTTAACTTCAACTGCTGGTTTCTCAACAGTGATGTTTTCTAGACCTTTCAGTTCAACTTCTGGGTAGATTTCAAAAGTTGCGTTGAATACTAGATCTTCGCCTTCGTTATTTTCAACAGGTGCGAAAGTTGGTGCGCCAGCTGGGTTAGTTTTTTCTTTAACGATCGCTTCGATGAAGTGACGTTGCATTACTTCGCCCATTACGTCTTGACGTACTGCTTTGCCGTACATCTTAGCAACCATCTTCATTGGCACTTTGCCTTTACGGAAGCCATCGAAACGACGGTTTTTCGCGATGTTGCGTAGTTCAGCTGTAACTGCATCTTCGATGTTTGCAGCTGGAACAGTAATAGTAAGACGACGCTCTAGGCCTTCTAGCTTTTCAACAGTAACTTGCATTATATAAACCTCAAAACTGGCTCAGTAATCTGAGCATATGAGCCGTAACTTAGCTTTAATTCAAAAGCCGACGTTGTTGGCTGCATCCTTGTGTAGTGCTCTATCCGAACACCTAATTTAAAATTGAGCATTGATGCTTGAATTGAGTATTCAATCAAACACCAGACTAATCAGCGATATCTTTTTCCTTCATAAGCTTCAGGATCACAGTGGATCTATTTGAAGCGATATAAAGCTTGTTTAACAAACAAGAAAGGTATCTCCGATTAGCCTCAGGACAGAAATTTTAGACGCGACATTCTAGCGATCTGTTTAATCTCTGTCGAGCCGTTCACCTCTGCTAGATGATGAATGCTCTAAATTCTTTTGCTAAGTGATACAAAAACCATCAAATCACTACGTAGCACAACAGAAATGGGGACAATAGCGACTTTTTCAAGGGAATCGAGGTCTTTTTTTGCGAAAAACGCCAAAAAGAGATCTTGCTCTTGTTTTAGTCCTCATTGTCGATAATTTTTTCTACAATTGATAAGACAAACACTTAACCTATTGGCGTTGTTTTAATCGTTCGACTTAACCAACTCTGCTCATAAGCAGCCCCTAATCTAGTAAGCTAATGAATAGTACATTAACCAAGCTAGTATATGCGGAGCATAACCTTATGTAAGGAAGTCGTTGTCTAGCCTGGGGATAGGATGTCACCAATCAAACGCTTATCTTTTGTATATTTCATTATTTACATTGTGGCCCTTTACCTTGGTGGAAAGTGGATTTGGGAATACAGTTTTCAATCACTCACTAATCAGCAGTCTTCCCAGCTAGATCGCTTTTCCGATCACATTGCCAGTAAGCTAGACAAATTTGCGCATATCCCCGAATTGCTCTCCCAAGACAAAGAACTCATTGATGCACTGCTAGACGCAAACAACAGCGCTCAAATTGAAATAACCAACCGCTATTTGAAGAAAGTAAACAGTGTGGTACAAGCTGCCGACACTTACCTAATCGACGATATTGGTACAACGATTGCTGCCAGTAATTGGAACAAAGACCGCTCTTTTGTCGGGCGAAACTTCGCATTCCGCCCCTATTTTCAAGAAGCGATTAGCGGTAAAGAAAGTCAATATTTCGCGTTAGGATCTACCTCTGGTCAACGCGGCTATTACTACTCGTTCCCTGTTGTTTATGCCGCTGACGTTATTGGCGTTGTCGTCGTTAAAATGGATTTGTCGTCTATAGAACAAAATTGGCATGGGAAACAAAGTTACTTTGTGGTGAGTGATAGCAATCAAATCGTTTTCATGTCGAGCAACCCAGCTTGGTTATTTAAAAGCTTATCACCATTAGATAAAACGAAGAAAAAGGTCATTCAAGAGAGCCGTCAATATCTGGATACGGAAATTAGAAGCCTACCTTTTAGCGGTGAATTGAACCAGTCACCGACGACGTTATCTCACCCCACATCGCTTGGGAGCGATGGCTTTGTGATGTCATCTCGTTCACTCGACAACTTCCCACTAACAATTCGTGTACTCTCCCCCATTCATTTAGTTTGGTGGGATCTCATCGCTTACCTCGTTATTCTGACTCTCGTCTTCGCGGTCATTTTTCTACTTAGCCAGCTTTTGGATCACCGTAGGCAAAAACATCGACACATCGAGCAGCTTCAATCAGAAGCCAAACAAAAACTGGAATTCTTAGTGATGGAGCGGACATCCGAACTTCACGCCGAGATAGATCAACGAATAAACACAGAAGAAGCTCTCCGTAAGACCCAAGACGATTTAATACAGGCGGCTAAACTCGCGGTGCTTGGACAAATGTCTGCCAGTATCAGTCATGAACTGAATAATCCATTGGCTGCTATTAGAAGCTTTTCTGAGAACGGTAAGCTCTTCTTGGCAAAAGGAAAGTACGATCGTGTCGATGATAATTTCACCCGGATCTCAGCATTAACCGATCGCATGGCAAAAATCAGTCTGCAGCTCAAATCTTTTGCTAAAAAGTCGGCCACCAGCAGCGAGTTAGTGAAAGTAGACCTACTGCCCATCATTAGTTCCGTGAATGAGCTCATCGCACCCCAGGTCAAAACGCATCGAGTAAATTACCAAGTAGATGTTTCCCACCTAATGCAAGCCAGTGATTTAAAGAACTGTGTAGAAGTTCTCATCAACCCAATTCAACTTGAGCAAGTGATCATCAATCTGTTGACCAACGCGATACAAGCAATGGATGAACAGAGTGATCGGGAGATGCGGTTAGAAATTGAAACCGCAAGTGGGCAAGTGTGGATTCATATTGACGATAGCGGTTCAGGCTTATCAAACTCCGAGTCCAAGAGCCTATTTGAGCCTTTCTTTACCACAAAAAAAGACGGCCTTGGTTTGGGCTTATCTATATCGTCACAAATTATGGACAGTATGAACGGTCAACTTACAACCACCACAAGTCCACTTGGAGGTGCTCGTTTTAGTGTCATGCTTCCAGTCATCAAAAATAACGACGCATAACAGCGAAACAACTTCCTCACACATATAAGAACAATAAAGGAACAAAGATGAGCCAAGTATTTTTCATCGATGACGAACAAGACCTATGTTTAGCCATTGAGCAAAGCTTTGAACTCGCAGACATTGACGCTCAATTCTTTGGTAGTGCCGAAGATGCGTTATTGGCTATCCAAGGTGGTGATATACCCTTAGTGATCATTTCCGATATATGCCTACCTGGGCTTTCGGGGCAAAACTTGCTGAATACCATCAAACATCAGCACTCGGATGTCCCTGTCATCATGATCACAGGGCACGGCGATATTGCAATGGCGGTATCTGCGATGCACGAAGGCGCTTACGATTTTATCGAGAAGCCATTTGCACCAGAAAGGCTAATTGAAACAACTAAACGTGCAATCGACAAACAGCAACTCATCATTGAAAATCAGCAATTAAAGCGCTCTTTAAAGGCGAGCCAAACCCTAGGCCCTCGAATTATTGGTGATACTCCATGCATTCAAGATCTACGAGATACCATCGCTCATGTCGCCGACACCGCAGCCGACATTTTATTATTCGGAGAAACAGGCACTGGTAAAGAGCTTATCGCTCGTTCTTTGCATGAACAAAGTGGTCGCCGCGAGCAAAATTTTGTTGCTGTGAATTGTGGGGCTGTTCCTGAGAACCTAATTGAAAGTGAACTGTATGGGCACGAGAAAGGTGCGTTTACTGGGGCTGAAAGCCGTCGAATTGGCAAGTTTGAATACGCTCAAGGTGGTACTCTATTTCTCGATGAAATCGAATCTATGCCAATGCAGGCACAAATAAAATTACTACGAGTACTGCAAGAAAGAGTAATTGAACGAGTTGGCTCTAATCAATTACAACCTCTCGATATTCGAGTTATTGCAGCAACCAAAGTCGACTTAAAGCAGGCTGCGGACAAGGGAACATTTAGGCAAGATCTCTACTATCGACTCAACGTCGTCACTCTAGATTTACCGCCACTAAGGCAACGTAAAGAAGATATCCCTTCCCTCTTTCATCACTTTTTGTTGGTCGCAGCGGCTCGATACGGAAAAGCTGCCAAAGCCTTGCCTAGCAACGAACTTCATGTACTTATCAGCCATGATTGGCCGGGTAATGTCCGAGAACTACGTAACACAGCCGAACGTTTTGTCCTGTTAGGGAAGCTGGCTCAGTTATCAAACAATGTCCAACCAGAAAAAGAAACTTCGTCACTTACTGACCAGGTTGCGGAGTTCGAAAAAGCAACCCTTGAACAAGCGTTAATCGAATGTAACGGTTCGATTAAAGACACAATGGAGAAGTTACAAGTCGCCCGAAAAACCTTATATGACAAAATGCAGCGCTACGGATTAGATAAATGTGACTATAAAACCGACTAAACATCGCTAGCATGTAGCCACTTTAATTGAATGCACCGCCTTCACCGTTAGGCTAATCTAATGGTGAAGCATGGCATCCAATTGGTCGACAATTTCAGCCCAATCAGCGTCTTCATCAATCGCTTGTTTTAGAAAATCAGCCTGAGCTGGAGACCAAAATTCTGCCTCATGAATAGCCTTGCCCGCTGCCATCCCATTGTGTTCATTAATAAAACTTTCAATTTCGCCCTTTGAACTACCAAGCCCTAAYTGCTTAAATAATTCTGGGATCGAATGTTGATGCATTTCCATGGACTACTCTCCACTAACCTATTCGTACTACTGCTAACTATAGGACAAACTGGCCTTTTACACAGCAGCCAAAGAGCCTCCTACATTTCACATTTCTTCGACACGTAGTGTCATACTCTAATTCCATACCACAACAGGTAATAACCGGATGTGACTATATGCACTCTGTGATTTTTTACCTGTAAACCAACTCTGCTACATCTCACTAAATTTCAATTATTGATGCCTTTTCTACTCCCCAGTAATCCAATTATTACTGGGGATTTTTCTATGGGGCTATTATCCCCTACTTCGTAATAATTTCAGGGCCCATTAACGTCGTTGGTAACCACGTTGAAACCCAAGGCACGTAAGTCACGATGATTAAGAACAAGAACATCACGCCAACCCACGGCAATGCTGCTTTTACCACGTTCATCATCGACATCTTCGCAACCCCGGCGGTTACAAACAAGTTGAGCCCCACAGGCGGGGTTATCATCCCTATCTCCATGTTCACCACCATCATGATACCTAGGTGAATTGGATCGATACCCAGTGCGATTGCGATTGGGAACACTAGCGGAGCAACAATGATCAGCAAGCCTGATGGCTCCATGAACTGACCACCTATCAACAGTAGAACGTTCACTACAATTAAGAATGTGATTGGCCCTAACCCAGCAGACAACATCGATTCTGTGATCATTTGTGGAATACGTTCTTCTGTCAATACGTGCTTAAGGATCAGTGCGTTAGCAATGATAAACAGCAGCATAATTGTCAGCTTACCCGCATCATAAAGCGTATCTTTGGTGTCTTTATGGACAAAGGTTTGAACCATTTTGACTAGGACTGGCTTTTTATTTTCTTTGTCTGCAAATGGCCCCATATCCTTGTAAATAAAATTGGCGATAAAGAACGCGTACACCGCTGCAACAGCTGCTGCTTCAGTCGGAGTAAAGATACCGCCGTAAATACCACCTAAAATGATGACAATCAGCAATAAGCCCCAACTCGCATCTTTAGCTGCGGCAAACATTTCACCCCAACCAACAAATGGCTGCGCTGGAATTTTCTTAATGCGTGCAGCTATATAGATAGCAATCATCAGCATTACACCTGCCAATAAACCAGGAATAACACCACCAAGGAACATACGCCCAACTGACACATCCGTTGCCGCAGCGTAAACCACCATAACGATTGAAGGTGGGATCAAGATACCCAAAGTACCCGCATTACAGATAACACCTGCCGCGAACTCTTTCGAATAGCCATTTTTGATCATGCCAGCAATAACGATACTACCGATGGCAACAACCGTCGCAGGAGATGAGCCAGATAGAGCTGCAAACATCATACAAGCCACAACCGAAGCCATGGCTAAACCACCACGGAACCAGCCAACCATAGCGATAGCAAAACGGATAATGCGTTTCGCTACGCCACCTGTAGACATAAAACTAGAAGCAAGAATAAAGAATGGGATAGCTAACAGTGTGTAGTGGCCGGCAAACGCATTAAATAACGTTTGAGCAACCGACGCTAATGACGCATCTGAATGCATCAGTAAAAAGATCACACTCGATAAGCCTAGGGAAATCGCAATTGGTACTCCGACCAACATGAAAGCAATTACCATTAAAAATAGAAATAACATTGCCATGATTTAGTCTTCCTTACCTTTTGATGTCGCAGACGATTCTGACTTAGATTTGTTAGCGGAAGCAGAATCTAATACTGCTGTCGCTTGCTCATCTGAGCCTGCTAACACTTCTGCTTTCAACGCATCTAGTTCTTCTTCGGCTTCATGCCCCGCAATCATGCGATCGAGTTTCCCTGTCAATATTTGGAAAGCGACTTGAACGAACCTAAACGTCAGCAAAGCCATGCCAATAGGTAAAGCCATGTAAGGAATGAAACGTGGCATTTTTTCGTAACGCTCGCCTTCATTTAACCAATCAGAGAGGAACTGCAACATTTCTGGCATCGGAATATCATCCGTTTCATACCAAGCACGCTCAGTTGCAAACGGATACCAATAATTCCATGAACCAATCAAAAGTAAGATAGAAAATGCAAGACAACTGGTTACAGCAATAAGGGCATAAATCTTTCGCAACTTCTCAGGTGCGAGGTTGATAATGACATCAACACCAATATGAAAATGTTTCTTAACTCCGTATGAAGCGCCAACTAAAACCATCCATGCGAACATGAAAACCGTTAGTTCT
>NZ_JAKJSW010000070.1:0-19467 GCF_050337375.1 Vibrio makurazakiensis
ATATAGATAAATACCCGAGGGATGTATGACAAGCTCGAATCAAGAATGGACCAAATCAACATGTGCGTATTGTGGCGTGGGCTGTGGTATTGAAGCTCGCCCCACGTCATCAGGGAAATTAGAAATTCGAGGTGATAAGTCACACCCGTCAAATTATGGAAAACTCTGCACGAAAGGAATCGCTTTAGGCGAAACTGTGGCACCTACGGGTAGACTTATTCAACCAACATTGCAAAGTAATCAACAGCGCGAATCTATTGGTTGGCCAGAAGCGACTCAGTTGGTCGCCGATAAATTTAAACAAACCATTGAAGAGCATGGACCTGACTCTGTCGCCTTTTACGTATCAGGGCAACTACTTACTGAAGACTACTATGTTGCTAATAAATTGATGAAAGGCTTTATCGGGAGTGCGAATATAGATAGCAACTCCAGGTTGTGCATGGCATCTAGTGTAGTCGGGCATAAACGTGCATTTGGCTCTGATACAGTCCCAGTTTGTTATGAAGATTTGGAATTGAGTGACCTGGTTGTCATTACTGGGTCAAACTTAGCTTGGTGCCATCCGGTGTTATTTCAAAGGTTAAGAGCAGCAAAACAAGAAAACCCTAACTTAAAGGTAGTCGTGATAGATCCGAGAAAAACCGATACTTGCGATATTGCAGACTTACATTTATCGATCCAATCGGGTTCTGATGTTGCATTGTTTAACGGCCTCTTGTCGTACCTATCAACCCATGGTCATCTTGATCAAACCTTTATTGATGAACACACTCAGGGCTTTGAAAATGCATTGAACAGTGCGCTAAGCCAATCGATAACCGAGCAAATTGTTGAAGATATCACAGGGTTATCCAGCGACGCTTTGAGCCAGTTTTATCAGCTGTTTGCTGATAATCAAAAAGTCGTGACGATTTACTCTCAAGGGATAAATCAGTCGAGCAAAGGCTGCGATAAGGTGAACGCAATACTTAACTGCCATTTGGCCACGGGGCGAATTGGTAAACGAGGTATGGGGCCTTTTTCAGTGACTGGACAGCCCAATGCGATGGGCGGGCGAGAAGTTGGTGGCTTAGCTAATACTTTAGCGGCGCATTTTGAGTTTGGTGATAATCAATCCCACCAGTTGGTGAGTGACTTTTGGCACACTGAAAACCTAGCGACACAGCCTGGATTAAAAGCGATAGATTTATTTGATGCAATGCATGAGGGAAAAATTAAAGCGGTATGGATTATGGCGACGAACCCAGTAGTAAGCTTGCCAGACAGTGAAAAAGTGAAAGAAGCGCTCGAAAAGTGCCCGTTCGTGGTTGTGTCGGATTGTATTGAAGATACGGAAACTACTCGTTTGGCTAATGTGTTGCTACCCGCGCAAGGCTGGAGTGAAAAGTCAGGAACAGTAACGAATTCTGAGCGCCGTATATCAAGACAAAGACGCATATTACCCAGCCCAGGAGAAGCAAAACCGGATTGGTGGATAGTGAAAGAGGTTGCCCAGAAAATGGGATTCGAGCACCAGTTTAACTATTTGCATGAAGGGCAGGTGTTTAATGAATATTGCCTAATGACGGCGTTAAACAATATGGACGGCAAGCAGCGTGATTTATGTTTGATTGGTTTAACTCAGCTAGATGATAAAGGGTACAGTGAGTTAACTCCTCAGCAGTGGCCAGTGATGGAACTACAGCAGACGGTCGTGAATCAGCGAATGTTTACAGACCATCAATTCTTTACCGATTCGAGTAAAGCAAAATTTGTCTCGGTTGAATACAAAGCGCCTATTGCGAAAGCTTGTTCTACTTTCCCGCTATTACTTAATACCGGTCGTACTCGCGATCATTGGCACACTATGACAAGAACAGGCCTGGCAAGCGAATTAGGAGGTCACACCCCAGAGCCATTCGTTGCTGTTCACCCACGTATTGCGGAATCATTGAGCCTAGTCACAGAGCAAGTGGGCAATCCTGTCGTTACGGTCAAAAGCAGCCAAGGCGAATGTCAGGCCAGGCTTGTTACGTCCAAAGATATACAAATAGGTCAGGTGTTCATGCCTATTCACTGGAACGGGACAACAGCAAAAAACAGTAAACCTTGCGATCTGATTTTACCAAACATCGACTTACAGTCAGGCCAGCCTGAGTTTAAACACACTCCAGTCATTATTGAGCCTAGTGGGTTGACCAGTGAAGCTGGGCTGATAAGCACTAACATATTAAATTGCGAAGAGTTTGATTATTGGGTTAAGCAGAAAGTAGATGGGGGCTATTTATATCGAATTGGGTCTAAGAAAAACCCAATGGAATTAGTCATTCAGCTAGCGAATCTCATTGAATCTCAGGCTGTGACAAGTTCCGACAGTATTAAATCACTTCATTTTCATGGTGATAGCGCCGACGAGACTTTTGGGTCTGCAAATCTAAACCGTTTTGGGTTACAGCAAGCTTTTGTGGTCAATAGACAGCTTGATCAGACACGTATTGATTGGCTGATCTCTTGCCTGTCTCGCCCTATTGATGATCAATTCGAAGCTGAATTTCTCAATGCTTTGACAATAGATTGAAACTCAAAGAAACGACCCAAACTTCAATGGTAATCAGATCGCTACCTCACTTTGATAGTTGACGACTAACAGTTAAAAGTAATGTCAGTCATTGGCCGTTTGGTCATGATCTAATGTTGCGGAATGAGAGCTTAAGTTCTCTAGAATTAGACGTTGACCCTGGTGGATATTAACTTGTAATCGGTTAACTAGTTTTTGGACCTGTTCAATTTTCGGGATTTTACGCCTATTGACTAGTGATTCAATTTCAAGCGATTGATTAGCTAGGGTGGTCAAGCCTAAGTTAAGTGCTATGCTTTTGATTGAGTGTAGCGTTTCACTTAGAGTATCCCATTCTTCAGACATAAATTGTTCTATCAATACATCAATCAACTCTTCAAATTCAGTGACCATGCTCTTCATAAGTAAAGTCAAAGAGTCAGTATCGTCTTTTAGCATATCAAGTGTTTGGGAACGCGAGAGTTCTTCTTCGGTTAATCGCAGTCTTTCAATAGATTTTCGATGTAGGTGTACAATATTTTCTACGCTAATTCTTGGCGTGTTTTGATCATGTACAGGTAGGCGAGATGAGAATTGGTTAAGAGCATCAATGAAGCTTTCTTGCTGCAATGGCTTAGTTAAAACATGGTCGGCACCCGCTTCAATAAATTTATCATGAGCTTCGCGAAAAACGTCTGCAGTATAAGCAAATAATAAGGTTTTAATGCCTAATTCATCTCTTATATATTTAGTTGCCTCAACACCATTCATTTCCGGCATGTGATTGTCCATTAGGATTAAGTCATACTCACTTCTTTGAATGTACTCAATGGCAATTCGACCATTCTCGGCTACTTCAACAGAGTGCCCTAACTTTTCACAAAACCCTTTTGCAACGATAGCGTTAACACGGTTATCTTCAATCAATAGGACACGTAGATGTGTTCCCTCTGATGTACTTTTAGTGGGCGTAGTGATGGATTGGATGGCGGATTTTTTTTCAACCCAGCGGATAGGTAAGGTCACAAGAATATGAGTTCCTAATCCTTCTTCACTTTTTAGTGTGATCTCACCGCCCATTAGTTCGACCAATTTTTTCACGATCGTTAAGCCAAGTCCTGTGCCTCCAAATCGGCGAGTTGTAGAGGTGTCTGCTTGTTCAAAGGAATTGAAAATACTGTCTTGTTTGTCTTTCGGAATACCTATCCCTGTATCGTTCACAGAAATGAGTAGGTGTCTTGTTTCCTTATTGAGTGAGAAATGGAAAAGAACATGCCCAATATTGGTAAACTTAATCGCATTTCCTCCCAAGTTAAAAAGGATCTGGCGGAGTCGGGCGCAATCGCCAGTAAATTCAATATTATCAGAGACTTCATTCTCAACAAGGAATTGGATGTTTTTCTCGTTGACTAAGGGTTCCATGGAGCTATGGACGGGGGAAAGGACTTGACTCAATCTGAAGGGTACTTCTTCTAATTCAAGTTTATTTTCTTCGACTTTTGATAAATCCAAAATATCATTCAAAATGGTCATCAGGTGCTGGCCCGAATCTAGTATTACTCTAATGTTTTCTTTCGTTGATGACTCTTGAGTCTCATTTTCAATGATTTGTGAAAGTCCTAACACACCGTTCATAGGCGTTCGGATTTCATGACTCATAGTTGAAAGGAATTGACCTTTAGCTTTGACTGCAGCCTCAGCTTTTTGACGCTCATTTTCCAATTTTTTGTTTGCGTCTTGCATTTGTTGTGTGTTCAAGCTGAGTGCCTCAGTCATGCTAATAAAACCATGACTGAGCATTGAAAGTTCATCCTTTCCCCCAAGTTTTGTACCGAGATCCAGTATAGTTCTACCTTTTCWAAACTTACCTAGAGAAATGAATTGAGATGCTTCGAGAAGTAAGTTGAGTCGTTCTTTAATTCGACTTGATGACCAAATGGCCACAGAAGTAGAGATCAATATGGATACAAACGTACCCCAAAAAAGCACAAGAGTGGTTTGATTCGCTGAGTTGTTTGAGTTGGCAATTCGAATTGCGATGAGCTCATTTTCAATAGTGATAAAGTTGTCTATCTCAACGCGAATAGCGTCGATAATTTTTTTACCTGTTTCTTCCTTAAGCAAGTTAATAACACTTTGTATAGAGGCTGAACCTTCATTTACTAAATTGCGTTGTTCAATTTCTCTAATCCCTGCTTTCTTTAACCAATCCTTATGAAGGTCATTAATTACTCCCAACCGTTCAACTTGAGCTGGGTTATCACTCACTTGTAATGAAAGTGTCCGTAATTTTCTACTCCATACGCTTAGTGCGTAGTTGTAAGGTTCTAAAAACTCCTCATCTCCGGTAATTAAGTAGCCACGTTGACCCGTTTCCATATCGACAGTAATGCTTAAAAGCTCTTGAGCGCGTGCGATTGCTTTGTGTGTGTGTGAGACCCAATGCTGGTCGGTTAGCATTGATTGGGTGTTGTTGTACACAGAAATAGAAACCAAGAGCATCAAAAGCATAGGAATAGAAAAGCTAATGAATAGCTTTTTTTTAAGGGAAATATTATTCAGCCATTGGGCACCCGAAGACATGCTAACTCCATATAATCACTGACGCTTTATAGATATTTTAGGTTAGATTTGGATGTTTGTTTATTTTATGTGTGAAGTTGTATATTTGGTGCGGAAGTAGTTGGGATAAAGAAAGAATACAAGGCCAGTTGACTTCAGTTTGTAAAAAGAAAGTAAGGCTTTAAAAGAGGTTAAAGCCTTACTTGTAATTACCCTGTAAATATTGATATCGCTAATATGGTTTTACACTGCTTCTTTCAACCAAAGTCGGCTCAAGCTCAACAACTTGAGGGTAGGCGTCTGGTGTTTTCAGGCGACTTAACAGAGTATCAACAGCCGCTTGACCTAAACGATGCTTTGGCTGGTGGATCGTAGTCAGAGAAGGCGACATATATTTTGAAAGATGAATGTCATCATAGCCGATTACTGAAAGATCACTCGGGATGTCGACACCATCTTGAGTTGCAGCATTAATTACACCCATTGCCATCATATCGTTACACACAAAAAGGGCGCTAGGCAGATCTCCTTTTGCTTTAAGGTGCTGATATGAATCAAACCCACCGTCACACTCGAAGTTAGACTCAACAATCCAATTTGGGTTTATATCGATATTCGCTTCTAGCATGGCTTGTTTAAAGCCTTCATAACGAGATGAAGCCTGATTACGGTGCAAAGGGCCTGTAATGCAGCCAATTTGTGTGTGGCCATTGTTGATCAGGTGTTGAGTCGCCATATAACCCCCTTGGTGAGAGTTATCTTGTATTTTATCACTGGCAAATAGCATAGGGCCCCAGTCCATCACGACAACAGGGAGTTCAGGGTAACGCTCGAACACATCGATATGTTCACCTTCGAGCGTTGAACACATCAGCATTAATCCATCGACACGTTTTTGCAAAAGAGTATCGATTGAAGACTTCATTCGCTGGCTATCACCTTCTGTATTGCACAGGATGAGGTTATAGCCTTTCTCGTAGCAGCGACGCTCAACGCCTTTAACGACTTCACCAAAAAACGGGTTGGTCGACGTTGTTACCAACATTCCAACCGTTTTTGTCTGCTTCATTTTTAAGCTACGAGCTAAAGCAGAAGGTGCATAATTGAGTTCCTTGGCTGCGTTATTTACGCGCTCGGCAATTTCTTCACTGACAAAACGAGATTTATTGATCACATGGCTAACCGTAGAGGTTGAAACTTTAGCCAATTTAGCGACGTCTTTCATTGTTGCCATAAAAATTCCTTGGGGTGGCTTTCCTAGCCGATTTAGAGCGATATTTTGCCTTAAAACAGAGGCTTATGCTTGTTCTTTATCGAAACTTAAGCGGACAGTTGTTCAGACAAAAAGCGTTCTGTTTCTACACGAGTTGGAATCGAAGTTTGAGCTCCAAAACGTGTTACCGAGATGGCAGCAGCAGCGTGCGCAAATTTGATCGCTTGTTCTATTGGCATGTCTTCTAAAAGCCCAGTAACAAATGCGCCGTTAAAAGTGTCACCCGCGGCAGTAGTATCGGTAGCCTCAACTCGGAAACCAGGGATGAGTTCACCGCGACCGTTTTGGCTTAACCAAACACCTTTTGCACCGAGYGTAATCATGACGATTTCTATGCCTTTGGTGTGTAAGTTGTTAGCTGCTAGCTGTGCAGACTCGTTGTCTGTCACCGTAACACCTGTTAACACCTCAGCTTCGGTTTCATTCGGCGTAATAACATCAATACATGCCAATAACTCGTCTGAAAGAGGGCGAGCCGGAGCCGGGTTTAGGATAACGTTGGTCTTGTTTTCTTTCGCAACCTTGGCTGCGTACTCAATACCTTCTATTGGTGTTTCAAGCTGAGTTAAAAGGTATTTGGCATTACGAACTTTGTCGAGGTGAGGTTCGATTTGCTGACAAGTTAGTTTGTCGTTAGCTTCTGCAGATAGGCAAATGCTGTTTTCGCCTTGGTCGGAAACCTGAATCATTGCAATGCCCGTTGGGGTATTATCTGCAACGATCACACCGTCAGTATTGATACCATCGTTAGAAAAATCTTGACGAATGTTAATACCAAATGCGTCATCACCGACGCAGGCGATAAAACCGATATCAGCGTTTAGTCGCGCTGCAGCAACAGCTTGGTTAGCGCCTTTGCCACCAGGTATTACCTGATAATTCCTACCTACGAGGGTTTCCCCTGGGCGAGGGAAAGAAGGAACTTGAAGCACGTGGTCAGCGTTTACACTACCTAAAACAATTAGTTGAGTCATGATACGAGCCTTATGATATATCGTATTTGAAAATGCATGGTGGTTTCGAATTGCGACTGTGAATTGGAAACGACGATGAACTCTCTTTGAAAGTCAGGGGAGCGATCCCCCTGACTTGATTCAGAGTAAACGGGCACTTATTAAATAAGGGCTACGTTCAAATTAGCAATTGGAGATAATTACTTAGTAATCACTTTTAGAGGTACTGGTACGTATGCTTCTACTGATTGGCCTTTAAGAACTTTGTCTGCCATCTCAATACCTAGAGAACCGATCATGTCTGGTTGTTGAGCGACTGTCGCAGCCAGCTTGCCACGGTTTACCGCTGCAATACCGTCTTCAGTGCCATCAAAGCCAACGATCATTACGTCTTTACCTGAAGCTTGTACTGCACGTAGAGCACCTAATGCCATTTCATCATTTTGTGCGAATACTGCTTGTACGTCTGGGTTAGCAGCAAGTAGGTTTTCCATTACGTTTAGACCTTTAGTACGGTCGAAATCAGCAGGCTGGCTTGCTAGAAGATCTAGGTTGCTGCTTTTAACTGAGTTCATGAAACCTTCACCACGTTCACGTGCTGCTGATGTACCCGCAATACCTTCAAGTTGGATAACTTTCGCTTTTTCACCCACTTTTTCCATGATGAAATGACCAGSCATTTCACCACCAATTACGTTATCTGAAGCGATGTGGCTAACAACATCACCACGGCTCGCACCACGGTCTAGTGTTAGTACTGGAATGTTCGAGCGGTTAGCCATGCGGATTGCATTTGAAACAGCGTCTGAATCAGTTGGGTTAATTAGAATCGCTTTAACGCCACGAATCGTTAAATCTTCAATATTTGAAAGCTCTTTGCTTGGATCGTTTTGAGAATCAAGAACGATTAGCTTGTAGCCTAGCTCTTCCGCTTTAGCTTCTGCACCATCTTTCATCGTTACAAAAAATGGGTTGTTAAGAGTAGAAAGTACGATTGCCATTGTATCTTGAGCCTGTGCAGACACTGATACAGAAGTAGAAAGTACAGCAGCAGAAATTAGAGTTGCTAATTTTTTCATCGTGATAGTCCTTTGTGTAGGGTGAGCTAGGAGGAGACTCCTAGCTCATTGTTTCATATTGTATTTATAGGTTTAACGTTTTTATGAATTAAACGGATGTTGCGTTTGTTTAGATA
The DNA here is from genome assembly GCF_050337375.1 of Vibrio makurazakiensis. NCBI lineage: Bacteria > Pseudomonadati > Pseudomonadota > Gammaproteobacteria > Vibrionales > Vibrionaceae > Vibrio > Vibrio makurazakiensis. The sequence goes on from NZ_JAKJSW010000070.1 coordinate 8,523, forward strand.
TAGCTTTGAATCGATATTACGTTTGCTATCGAAACAGCAAGTCTTACTTATTACTTGTTTTTGTTGTCTACCAATACCGCCAGAAGAATAACCACTGCTTTTGCAATCATCTGGTAGTAAGAAGATACGTCTAATAGGTTTAGTGCGTTGTTTAAGAAGCCAATGATAAGTGCACCAATCAATGTGCCCATAATACGGCCACGGCCACCAGCCAAGCTTGTGCCGCCTAATACTACGGCTGCGATGGCGTCTAATTCGTAACCCATACCAGCGGTTGGCTGAGCAGAGGAAAGACGAGAAGCAACGATGATACCTGCAACAGCAGCCAGCAAACCACAGATTGAGTAGACGCCGATTTTCACTTTATCAACATCAATACCTGAAAGGCGAGCTGCAGATTCGTTACCACCTAGGGCATAAACATAGCGTCCAAAACGAGTGTGGTTTAGTAGGTACCATACCGCTGCGAATACCACGACCATGATCCATACAGGAACTGGGATACCCATCGCGTAGCCTGTACCAAACCAAGCGAATGCATCTGCTGTATCGGTAAAGCCAGTAGAAATAGGGCGGCCATCGGTGTAAACCATGGTTACACCACGTAGAAGTGTCATGGTTACAAGAGTTGCAATAAAGGCTTGCACCTTACCTTTAGCGATAATTATGCCGCTGATTGCACCCAGCGCAGCACCTGCAACCAACGCGGTTGGCACTGCCACCATCACTGGTACTTCCATACCAATCAAGCTTGCAGCAAATGCGCCACATAAAGCTAAAACTGAGCCGACACTTAAATCGATACCAGCGGTTAAGATAACTAATGTCATACCTACTGCGATAATGGCGTTAATCGAAGTTTGGCGAAGAATGTTTAAAATGTTGTCGACAGTAAAGAAGTTCGGGTTCAAGAATGAAACGACAACAATCAAAAAGATCAAAGCGATCAAAGATTTTTGTTCGATTAACCAATCTTTACTGATGAGTGGCTTTTTAGTTGGAGCTTCTGCGTTCTTTGCTTTGCTCATAGTATTGGTACTCATGCTGCATCCTCGTTTAACGTTTTACCCACCGCACACGCTAGTAGTAATTCTTGGTTTGCTTCTTTAGCGTCAAATTCGCCGCTAACACGGCCTTCATGCATCACCATGATGCGGTCACTCATTCCTAAAACTTCAGGCATTTCAGAAGACACCAAAATGATGCTCATTCCGTCTGCTTTGAATTTATTAATCAGTTGGTAAATCTCTTTTTTCGCACCGACATCGACACCGCGAGTAGGCTCGTCGAGAATCAGAACTTTTGGTTTGGTCATTAGCCCTTTTGCGATAGCGACTTTCTGCTGGTTACCACCAGAAAGGTTACCAATGATTTGTTCGCGAGTAGGGGTTTTGATGTTGAATAGCTTGATGAAATCATCAACTGCAATGACTTCATCATTGTGTTGAATTTGAGCACCTTTAGTTAGTATGTCTAGTGAACACAAAGACATGTTCTCTTTCACTGACAAACCAAGGACTAAGCCATCGCCTTTACGATCTTCAGAAATATAAGCGATGCCGTTAGCAAGCCCGTCTTTTGGACTTACTGGGTTAATCGTCTTATTTTCTAGGTTGATTACGCCGCGTTCGCTAGGAAGGGCACCATAAATCACCTTCATGAGCTCAGTACGACCTGCGCCCATAAGACCTGAAACACCTAATATTTCACCGCGCTTTAGTGTGAAACTCACGTCATGAACACCTGAGCCCGTTAGGCCGATAACTTCAAGACAGGTCTCACCATGGCTTTGTGGGATCCTAGGATATTGCTCATCCAGTTTACGACCGACCATCATTTCGATTAAACCATCTTCATCCGTGTCTTTAACTTCGCATTCACCGATGAATTTCCCGTCACGTAGCACAGTGATGTCGTCGCAAATCTCAAAGATTTCCTTTAGGCGATGCGAAATGTATACGATGCCACAACCTTCTTGGCGAAGTTCATTGATCACTTTGAAAAGAGACTCTGTTTCGGTATCTGTTAGAGCATCAGTCGGCTCATCCATGATGATGACTTTAGACTCAAACGATAGTGCTTTAGCGATCTCTACCATTTGTTGCTCACCAAGGCTCAGCTGACCCAATGGTGTTTTAGAGCTGTGCTTTACGTTCAGGCGTTGAAGTAGCTTRTCAGCGGCTTGGTACATTTCGGTCCAAAGGATACGACCCAAAGTGCCGGTGATTTCACGACCGAGAAAGATGTTTTCGGCGATGGTTAATTCAGGGATTAAGTTCAGCTCTTGGTGAATGATACTTATACCAGCTTGTTGTGAATCACGCGGCCCTTTAAACGCTGCAGGCTTGCCTTGATACGCAATGCTTCCTGCATCAAGGTGATAAATGCCAGTCAGCACTTTCATTAATGTTGATTTACCTGCGCCGTTTTCACCCATCAACGCCATAACGCGTCCTGGATAAACATTGAGACTTGCTTTGTCTAGCGCTTTCACGCCAGGAAAGGCTTTCTCAATGGAGCTAAGTTCTAAAATGGCTTGAGTCATGTCGGTTCCTTTACTCGGGGCCAGAATTAAGTGAGCTTGGTTTTAAAAACTAAGTAAGGTTTAAAAAGTTACGCCAGCTTGGAAGATAACGTTCGCATAAGGCGTACATTCGCCTGTGCGGATAACGGCGCGACTGTCGTTTGTGCGCTGCTTAAATTCTTCATGGCTGATGTAAGCAATATTGATGCTTTTGTTACAGCGAACTTCTTCTGTTTTTAGTTGGTCGATAAGTACTGCGTGGTGAGCAGGGCTTATTTCTTTGAATTCTTCTGCAATGACTACGCCTTCGATTTGAGACTCATCCAAAATGGCTTTTACTGTCTGCTCAAAGCTTGGAACACCATGAGTAAGTGCTAGGTCAATGCGTCGAACGTGATCAGGAATGGGCAAACCAGCGTCACAGATAGTTATCTCGTCAGTATGGCCTAGAGTCGCCACAAGGTAAGAGAGATCAGAATTTATCAGGGTACTTTTTTTCATAACACTGCCTATTACAAATATCGTTTGATGGGATGAGAAAAAGCTCAATAAAAGCCATCGAAACGTTTCGATAGTGATAATAGTGGCTTAATTATAAATTGCACACTTGTGTTAGTTATTGTGTGATAGCGATCATCGAAACGTTTCGATGGGGCGTTTTTTGGTGATCTTTGTCACTGATTGAATTGTTAATAGTGAGCGGGGGAAGGTGAAGTTATGCTGAATTAGATGTTGGGAACAACGAGAAGAAAACAGTAAAAAATGGTGGAAGTTCTGGGAATAGCTTGCTGCTTTCCTCTCATTTCTTAGGGGCTAACTATTTGTAAAGAAAACCAATATGCTAGAGTCGAAGCTAACGCTTCGGCTTTTTTATTTATATAAGGAATTCAACCATGATTTTTACGACGACAGATACTGTTCCTGGGCGTGAAATAGCGTCAATTGTTGGTGTTGTGACGGGTAATGTTGTTCAGTCAAAACATGTTGGCCGAGATATTATGGCTGGCCTTAAGAGCATAGTGGGTGGCGAATTGGCTGGTTACACAGAAATGATGAGTGAAGCACGTGACATCGCTATAGAGCGTTTAGTGAAAGAAGCAAGCAACCTTGGAGCGGATGCTGTCGTTGGTATACGCTTTACAACGAGTGCTGTGACTGATGGCGCATCGGAAATTATGGCATTTGGCACGGCGGTGAAATTGCACAATTAATGTTTTGAACCGTTTCCAACTATTGTTTGAGCAAAGGAGTGTCAGTAAGTGAATTACGATGAGTTTAACGAGTTTTGTACTTCTTTACCTGCAACTACCCATGTCATTCAGTGGGGCAACTCGCAGGTATGGAAGGTTGGCGGAAAGGTGTTTGCTGTTGGCGGATGGGGGCCAGACGATGAGCCTGCTTTTACGTTTAAAACCTCGCCGAGGAACTTTGATTTTCTGAGTGATACGCAGGGGTATCGGCCAGCACCCTATTTAGCGAATCGTGGTATGAAGTGGATACAGTTAGTCGACTCTTCCCAACAAAATGATGAAGAACTTGAATACTATTTGAAAGAGTCACACCGGTTAGTGTCTTTGGGGCTTTCAAAAATCAAACAAAAAGAACTAGGTTTGAATCAAGAAGATCTTTGATCTATAAAGCTGCTCGGTGATGTCGGTGAATATCTACGTGATATGTTAATTAGTCGGTAGTTTCATTCTCAGCCCTAAAGCAGACATAGTTACTGTCTTCTGAGTTCGAAGTGCTGGTTAAAAACAAATAATTATTGYGAATTTCGTAAACGTATTCGAAAGTTGAACCTATCACATGGTTTCTGCGTTGAACGAAGTCCTCATTTCCTTTTATTATCCAGTCAATGGTTTTGAACTGGAAAGTAACTTCCTCACCGTTAACTCGATATTCAATAGCATAACCTAACTCAAATTCACTGTTTTTGCCCATAAGGTCAACGACAAAGCCTTTTTGATGGAAGTCCAATTGGCTCTCGGTGTTAAAGTTAAGGGCATTGAACACCTGATACTTCTTAAATCCAGGTTTGCTTTCAGAGGTGAGTTCTTTTTTTACGGTACTACAGGACCAGTGGCTACCCGCTAGCTCTTGCTTTGGTAGGTACTGGTAATATAGAGAAACAGTACCTAAGATAGCCAATACTAAAACTAGAGCGCAATTTAAGATTCGCATAACGAATTCGCCTTATAAATCAGATCATTGACGACAGATACTAGGTTATCGTGTGTAACCGAAAAGTGGGTGTAATTACTGTTGTCGTCGTTCTGCTTGTCAAATGCAAATGCGCTCAGATTCAAATGCCCGTCTTTCTGCTTGGAATTATAGATCCTGAGTAGGTAGGTCATTCCACAGGCATTTTGATTGATAGATTCTGTAAGCATTGATCTTTCTATTATCGCCAAAGCAGCGTTCGCGGCAGTTCGGTCATCAACAAATAACGTTTGCTCACCGTTTATCAACTTTCGATAATTCGATGTATCTTGAAAGTCGACATCTGCGTTATTTCCTGACTTTAAGTGGATAAAAGAACCGATAGCTAGAAAACAAAGTAGTAAACAAGATGTGAGTCGTGATGCGAGAAATTGGTTCACTCCAAAATGCAGATTCTTGAACTTATATCTCTCTTTGCCTCTATCTAGCTTTTCCGCGTCGTCTTCGTTATAGAGAGCGAGTTCTTCTGGTGAACTGAGCGGAACGTCGATGGGTTTATCCTGAGAAGTGGTTGCCAATTGAGTTTGTGGTGATTGAAACATCACATTTGGATTATTCTCCACACACAGTTTGTAGCCAATCTTAGTTACGGTTTTTACTTCAACACCAACCGCTTTCAATCGAGTTAACGTATGTCGGAWATTGGAGATGACGTTAGTTAACGCCTGGTCCGAGACTACGACGCCACTCCAACATGTCGCAAATAACTCGTCTCTAGTAATACACTTCCCAATGTTTTTGATCAGGTGATTGAGTACATCAAACGATAAAGGGCGGAGCGATATCGTATTACCGTCAAGGTTTGAAATATCACGGCTATCTATGTCAATACGTAAGTTAGAAAGTTCTAGTATTTGGTTCATATCGTTCTACAGAAAATTAAAAACACCATTCAATTACAGGTCGAAACTGTTAACCCATATATCAATTTTGCGTATTGTGCCTCAAATACACATCAAATCGTGTAAGCCAATGTAAGCGACTTGTTCAGGTTTTATACACCTAATTCATCGAGTTAAAAAGACCAGATTTGGAAACAAAAATTTTATTAATCGGAAGATCATAGACTTAGTGTTTTGGTAGCTCAATGAAAGTATTGAAATAACTCCGTGTGAGAAAGTGATTATATTGCTGTGTATTTTTTTTATTTTTTTACTTTTAACCTGCATGGCAAATAACAACGGCCTGTTTTGGATAATATGTAATGAAAAACACAATGATAGTAACTGCAGCAATAATGACCGCGCTTTCAGCAAATAGTGTGATGGCAAAGGAAGTTGATGGCTTCTACCTGGGTGGTGCAATAGGTACAACAGGTGTAGATGATGGTGGACTATATGACAACCTTGGTCCAACGAATGTTGACGCTGATGGTTCGACTTTTAAAGTAATCGCTGGCTACCAGTTTAATAGAATTGTTGCCGTCGAGGCTCAGTACACAAACTATGGTGACGTAGTAACTAAAGATATTTTAAATCAGTCTATTTACAGATGGTCACCAACGGCGTTTTCTGTAAGTGCAAATCTAGGATATACATTTGAAAACGGAGTCCGTCCATTTGGAATCGTGGGTTTGTCTGCAATCGATTTAGACCAGTCATTGCCTGTCCTGCAAGATGATAATGGTGCAGGATTACGTCTTGGACTTGGTGTTGAATATACACCTCCAAAACTGGAAAATGTGAGCTTTAGATTAGGCTATGAAGCCGACGCTTTTGTTATTGAATCTGTGAGTCCGTATCAAGCGGACAAAGATATTGTAATTGACTCTTTCTATGGGGCAGTTTCGTACCACTTCTAAGCTAAAACTAAATTGAATAATAGGACCGAAGCACTAAGCTTCGGTTTTTTATCGGGCTATCTATGGTTTAGTCTATCCGTTTCTTAATCGAGTGGTTATCGAAACTAATGCATGATCCGTACTGAACTGGTCGTGTTCAAAACTTGGATTGACAATGTGTTGGTCGACAATCTTATACTGTCGGACTTCCATGATATTTTGATCCGCTCCGCAATCGAACTCATTCGATAGCACAATATAGTCGAGGGTCGAACCTTTCGCTCCGTAATAATGAGTAGCTGGCCGTTGTTCTAACAAGTCACTGCTTTGAAGTTGATGGTAAAGATCCCAGCTGTCGCGCAATCGAAACTCACTTAGCCAATGCTTACTTTCAACATTACGATTTAGCTCGAAGCTCAAAAGGCCTTTAAACTCATCACTTGATAAGGGCTTATTAAAATCACCCATTAAAACGACGGGCTGTCTTACTGAATCACGTTGCGCTGAAATATACCTATGTAAAAGATTGGCTTCTAGTCCACGTTGAATTGTTGACAACCAACTACCCAATTGTTCTTCGTGAAGTTGATTTAAAGAAGGAGAGGGAGTGTATTCCGTATTTTCTGAGTGACTGCTGCTAATGACATAGTCGGTTTTTACTTCAGTTGAACGCTGAGATTTGAAATGCACGACATAGATATCGGTATTGCCTAAATGCGGAAGTTCAACCGTTGCATGTATGGGTACTCGATTAAATTGGAATGTATCAGGCAACTCAAATGCCTTAAGTAAATTCTGGTCGGCTTGCACTGGTTGAACGCTCACTATTGGGTACTTAGAAGCGATCGCAACAACAGGGGAAAAGAAAAGGTAATCATCAATAACCTCTGGGTTATCTACGACTTCAAAGTAAGGAAAACCTAGCTCAGCCACTAAGTTCTTCAGAGAGTCCGGACTGAACACCTCTTGAAACCCGATAACGTCGGAATTGAGCTCGGTCAGCTTATTACGAAACCATTGTTGCTTCTTTATCCATTCGTCATGCGCGTAAATGTTCTCAAACTCATAGTACGCGTTAGGCGGTTCTAGATAATTAAGTAGGTTAATCGTAGTAAATCTAATATCTGTAGGTGATTCCACGGCGTTACAACAATTCAATAAGCGATATTTCAATTATGGGTGATGGACTAACTAATTGAAATATCGTTTATTAAATAGGAATAGAAAAGCAGTTCGAATGCTATTTAATTAACCTAATAACGTTACTTTGAGCCTTAACTTCAGCAAGATTAAATTCATGTGTATCAGTGATGAGCGAACGCTCTTTAGCATGAGTGAGCTTATCTTCTAACGCTTTGAGGATATCTTCAGGCGACACGGTATCTGTTGGCTGATATGAGTAGGCAGCTACACGCACATTAATTGGATACATGGCTGTTTCTTCAAACTGATCCACAATCCGCTCGCAAACAGGGCGTATATTCTCAATAGGCGTGTTAGGCATGAGTATGAAAAACTCGTCATCATCACGCGCGATAATTTCAGTTTTACGTAGCTGTTCTACACAGATATCTGCAAACAATTTAAGCAAGTCGTCTCCTGCACTGTAACCAAAACGCTGATTGACCTGCTTGAGTTCATTAAAATCAATGTGCAAAACGGTAAATGTGTGTGATGCGCGCTCTGAAATCGCAATGGTTCGTTCTAGCTCTTCAATAAACGGAGTCAAACTGTAGGTATTGGTCAAATAGTCCTTAAAGTTCAACCCTTTCATTTGGTCATTCACATCGCGAATATGCACAGAATGACTGATCTGATTGATGAGCTGGTTATCCAATGAATTGAACTTCATCAGAGACATGACGATGTTACAAGGAACGATGTTGTGCTCTTTTAGTGCTATTTTTAGCTTTTGGGCAAGTTCGACGTGAAACTCGTGCATACACAACAAGAAGTCATAGTTAGAGATATTCATTTCCATCAGAGCAGTACACAGCTCGACTCGATTACGAAGATATTCGCTTCTACTTTCTGAGTTTAGGTATGTGTTGATATAGCGATATATTTCATTTTTCAGACGAGAAGTCGTATTAGCAGAAACGTTCGGGTTCGCTGAAGTAATCTCGATCACTTGATTAACGATATTCTCGAAATAGGAAGCTGGTGGCGCATACACCACGCACTCGCGTAAGGCTGCTAACTCACTATTACTGATCTTGATGAGCGCATTTCTGCGGTCGAGCTCTTTTTCGCTTAAACCTAGCTCGTTAATCAAAGCGTCCAAATTCTATTCCCTTGTCACAAATTAACCTTAAATAGGATATGGTACGGAATATATTTAGTAAAGTGGAAATCGGGTAGATTTTGAATACACATCTAACAACGAAATCTTAATGGCTATTTTATTAGTTATTACATGATGTTAGATTTTTCTCTATACTTCATTTTATAGTCGCTTTCATCAATTGCATATCAATATAGCGACGAACAATTTTGGAATGTCATTTGAAGGGAGAATCAGATGGGGATATTTCGTAACAACACTTCTTGTCACACCAGCTTTCACGCTATGTGCTCAGGGGCTTTACTCATACCAAGCCTGATTATTTCTACCAGTGCTTTTGCCGAAAAAGAACTCGCGAGTAACGTCATTGAAACGACTCAATTAGTGGGCTTTGGCGAGGCGAAATACCCTGAAGGTTTTAAACACTTTGACTATGTAAACCCAGAAGCGCCTAAAAAAGGAAAGGTGACATACGGCAAAGTAGGAACATATGACAGCTTTAACCGCTTTGGCTCTCGAGGTGTTGCTGCTGCGTATACTGGTGAGTTGTACGATACTTTAATGTTTTCTCCAAGTGATGAAATAGACGCTTATTACCCACTTATTGCGTCTAAAGTTCGTTATTCTGATGACTATACTTGGCTCGAAATAGATATTAACCCTAATGCTCGTTTTCACGATGGCATGCCTATTACAGCACATGATGTAGCATTTACTTTTGACAAGTTTAATACCGAAGGTGTACCGCAATATCGAGTCTATTATAAAGACGTAAAGTCGGTAGTTGCGGTGGACGACCATAAAGTCAGAATAGAAATGGTGAAGCCAAATCGTGAGAAGTTGTTTAGTCTTGCTCAGAGTACTCGCGTACTACCTAAACACTTTTGGCAAGACAAAAAGCTCTCAGATCCATTGAATGTACCACCTGTCGGTAGCGGTGCTTATAAAGTCATTGATTACAAAGCTGGTCAAAGCATTACCTATGGTTTAGATGAAAACTATTGGGCGGCAGATTTGCCAGTCAATGTTGGTCGTAACAACTTCAAGCAAGTGCAGTATGACTACTATCGTGATGACACGGTAATGCTGGAAGCGTTCAAAGCGGGTGAGTTCGATTTTAGACAAGAAAATTCTGCCAAATTTTGGGCATCTTCTTATACCGGGGCTAATTTCGACAAGGGTTATATCGTGAAAGAGGAAATCAATCACGAAAAGCCAGAGTCGACTCAAGCGTTTGTCTTTAATACGAAAACGGAAGTATTTTCAAATCCACAAGTTCGAGAAGCATTGACCTACGCGATGGACTTTGAGTGGATGAACAAAAATATGTTCTATAGCCAATATTCACGGACCCGTAGTTACTTCCAAAACACAGATTACGAAGCGAAAGGTTTACCGGGCGAACAAGAACTCGAAATTTTAAACCCTTACAAAGAGCAAATCCCACCTAGAGTGTTCACGGAAGAGTACCAACCATCAATGACTGACGGAAGTGGGCGAATTCGTAGTCAAATGCGCCATGCATTTAAGCTTTTAAAGCAAGAGGGCTGGGAGCTTAAAAATAAGGTAATGACAAATGTAAAAACGGGCAAGCCGATGACATTTGAACTGCTGATTTATAGCCCAACCGCCGAGCGAATAGCCACACCGGTGCAAAAGAACTTAAAGCGCATGGGGATCGACATGAAAATCCGTACTGTTGATACCACGCAATATATTAAGCGATTGCGTGACCGCGACTTTGATATGGTTTCATCTTCCTACTCAGCTAACCCTTATCCAAGTCCTAACTTGATGATTGTGTGGAACTCTAACTTTTTAGATTCGACGTACAATACTGCAGGAGTGACGGATCCTGTTGTCGATCAATTAACGGATGATATTTCTAAAAATCAGCAAAACCCTGAAAAATTGTTAGCGCTGGGGCGTTCGTTAGACCGAGTTCTACAATGGAACTTCTACATCATTCCGCAATGGCATGTTGGAAAGTATCGAGTAGCAAGTTGGGACAAATTTAGCCGACCTGATGTGTTACCCAAGTATGACCTAGGTGTTGATACGTGGTGGGTTGACGACAAAAAGTCCGCTTTATTGCCTGAAAAGCGTCGTTAGGAGAGTTAATTGGCTGCTTATATAT
>NZ_JAKJSW010000071.1:0-19405 GCF_050337375.1 Vibrio makurazakiensis
ATTATAGAGAGAATAATGTGATACCTCTCATGCTTTAGCTTGTCGTTCTGCCTAAATTATATTCGCATTGATGTTATTAGAAGCAAACAGTCACTTTCGAGTGAATTTATACTTGCGCCTCTGTAAATCACTCGCTAATATCGACCTCGTTCTAAAGGAATGCGTCCGTAGCTCAGTTGGTTAGAGTACCGCCTTGACATGGCGGGGGTCGGTGATTCGAGTTCACTCGGACGCACCATTCCTTATTTGTTTTTATTGCATAAGTATTGAGTTTGTCACAATGGTCGCAGTAAGAAGTTAGAACATCGCCCGCTTAGCTCAGTTGGTTAGAGTACTTGCATGACATGCAAGGTGTCACTGGTTCGAGTCCAGTAGCGGGCACCAAATTCGTTCTTTATGAACAAGCAAAAAGCCCACCTAGTGTGGGCTTTTTTGTGTCTAAAATTTCCCATTTTATTAGTAACTTACCTGATTGTGAGTCCATGGGAGTTCGCTGCGTTCTTGTAAAATCCCGCGTTTAAAGTAACGCTGTTAGTAACACTGGGAAATTTGACGATAGGTGATGTTACTATGGCAAGAAAGACAACCCCACTAACAGCAACTCAAGTCTTGCAAGCTAAGCCAAAAGAGAAGGAATACAACCTACTCGATGGTGATAGGCTTGGGCTGAGAGTAAAACCTAGTGGTTCTAAGCTATGGATTTTTAACTATTATCGTCCAATCACTCGTAAGCGAGCTAACCTAAGCATAGGTAAGTATCCAACGATATCTCTTGCTAAAGCTAGAACCAAAGCCATTGAAGCTAGAGAGCGACTAGCTGATGGCATCGATCCAAAAGAACATCGAGATAACACACTTCGAGAAAAGCAATTAGAGCTATCAAATACCTTGCGAGTGGTGTTTGATGATTGGCTTGAAGTGAAGAAAACAAGTGTTAAAGAACAGACCGCCAAAAAATTAAAACAACGAATAGAGAAGTATCTATTCCCAAATTTTGGCAAGCTCCCTCTTGGCGATATTACAGCCCCTCAAGCGATCAAAACGATCAAACCTATTGCGAACCAAGGTAAGTTGGAAACAGTAGGGCGACTGTGTCGCAACCTAAATGAAATAATGACCTTTGCTGTTAACACCGCGGCGTTATTGAACACAACAAGTTGGCCGGTATTGGTAAAGCTTTCGAAACGGCAAAAGTCACTAACCAAGCATCTCTATCTCCGGACGAATTACCTGAGTTATTAAAAACCATTAATTACGCATCGATAAAGCCCATCACGCGCTGCTTGTTAGAGTGGCAACTTCACACCATGACAAGATGCTTTAAGTCATCATAATTATGCATTGTTGGCCCAGAAGTAAAGTAAGCATGTGTTTCAGTATATAAGCATTCTAGTGCGTAATGTTTGATCTCTAATGTAAGATTGATAAGTCGTTTGGCAGAGCATTTTAAATTTTATTAAAGAAACCAATTTTCATGAAGTTAGTCTTGATGCTCATCACAATTAGCCATACATATTTAATACTCACTCACCATATACAAGTATGCTGATGAAAATGTCCTTATCTTGTAACTCGCTGGTTATATGTCCGTAAATAYCTCTTTTTACAATGAAAATGCTAATCAACTAGCAAAACAATATGACTCAATAGAGTTTGAGCTAGTTCATCAGTCTTGGCGGCCGTATTGGCCTTCATCTGGTGAGCGAGTTCTTGATGTCGGTGCAGGATCTGGACGTGATGCTCGATGGTTCGACCAACAAGGTTGCTCTGTAGTCGCTGTTGAGCCCGCAAAGGAGCTTCGTCTATTAGGCTCATCGAATCTCTCACCTCTAGTACACTGGCTAGATGACTCCCTACCATCTTTAACTCAAACTAGAAAATTGTCAGGCCCATTTGACCTGATATTGGTGTCAGCGGTATGGATGCATTTAGATTGTGCTCAGCGAGCAGAATCACTTACCACGCTATCGAAGCTTCTATGTGAGAATGGAACATTGGTGATTACATTACGTCATGGATGTTTTAAAGATAGCCGTGAGGCAAATGCGGTTTCAGTAGAAGAAATCGACCAATTAACTCAGACCTCAGAATTAACTATTTGTAGCGTCACTGACAGTACAGATACGTTAAATAGGGATGAGGTATTTTGGCAAACCGTCGTGTTAGTAAAATCCGATTTTAATACCAATGGGAAATAGTAGATGGCATTAGAGTATTATTTGGATCGGTTCCAGAATCTAAAGATGAACAGTGCTAGTGGCAAAAAGAGCCCGCATAAAGTGTGTATGTTGCTGGCCGTTATGGACCTAATACAAGCAGGCTATATTGTTTCCAACAAGATTTACTTGAATCAAATTCTTAAAGACCAGTTTACCCTTCACTTTGATGGCTTGGCGCAAGGTAAAGATAAAAATACCCCAGAGAATCCGTTCTTCCATTTAAGGAGCGAAGGCTTTTGGCATCTTTCCTATAAAGATGGTTATGACAAAGAGTCAACCAGTCGATACTCAGCTAAGGCAGTAGATTATGTATTTATCGATGATGAGCTGTTTGACTTCATGAAGAGCTCTATCGTATCTAATGAGCTAAAAGAAGCGCTAGTCTCAAACCTATCTGACTTAGCGACGTTATATCACCAATGGTTGTTTGATATCGGTAAGTCTGAAAAAACAGCGAGTAATTATCTTGGAGCTGTAAGAGGCTCAATATCTAACTGGTTGATGGACGCTGGTGAGCTGGATGAGCCGTTAACTAACATCAATTCATATCATCAATTTGTTAATTATGAAGAAAAGGTAAGGAAGCTAGAAGAGTTTCAAATTCGTGATGCTCGAGGAAACGGCATGTATAGCGCTGCACTCTCTCATTATCATAAGTTTCTTTCAGACCTGGCAAAAATTGATATTAACGCAGACATCAAGCAGGTAATGACTGATAAGACACTCTCCGAGACAGAGAAGACCATCTTGGTTAATACAAGGGTAGGACAAGGGCACTTCAGAGCAAAGCTGGTTCAAATGTGGGGCGGCTGCGCGCTAACAGGGTATCGTAATACTCAATTGTTGCTGGCATCTCACATCAAGCCTTGGCGAGATTCTAACAACGAGGAGCGTCTGGATAAATTTAATGGACTGTTATTATTGGCGAATCTCGATAAGGCGTTCGACCTTGGTTTTATCTCTTTTGATGATCATGGCAAAGTACTCATCTCTAGCTATTTGGAGTCGCCAGACGTGATTGGTTTAAAAGAAGATATGGCATTTAATATCGTAGCTGAGCATAAACCTTACCTTCGTTATCATCGTGGTGAGCTATTCAAAGGGCTCTAAGTCAGAACCCGTTGTTTAGAAACTAATTTAGAAAATCAAATAAGGCTTAAGCTCGTCAAAATTTTCTACTATGATCTGCTGACCTTTAGGGTTCGAATCTATTACGTTGATATCGATATTGTACGCGTCTAGCACGTAGCGAATTAAGGCGGCGTTGGTACCTACACATAGCGTGTTACTTTCCATCCCATAGTCATTGGCAATGATTTCAGCCTGAGCTTCCGTTAATCGAGGGTCGGGCTTCAACTCAATAGAAAGCTGCTTGTTCCAAGTTTCATCTCTGCTTTTTCCCATAACCATTTTGTCATTGATATCAGGAATACTACGAATACGACTGAGCACAAAATCTCTATAGCCTTTGGAATGCTCACAATAAGCACGGACATGCCAGCGCAAAGGCGTACAAACGAGTGTATGTGGAGAAATAATCCGTTCTACTTCCTCACCATTTTTTAAAGATGTGTAGCTTATATCGACACGTTTTTTCTCTCTGATCGCTTGAACTAGGGGGCGCAGTACCTCTGGTGCAATATTGCGCGTTATTGGCCTAACCATTCTCGTATTCTCAAACCCCATATCGAGTTCTTTAAATGTGACCCCCATATCTTCAGTTCGAGAGAGAATGTGCAAATATTCATCAGCATGACCACTCGTCAGTTCAGGGCTGAAGCTATCACTAGGTTTGTAGCCTTTTAGGGACTTATCATAAACGAGGTTACCTGGTGCCACTTCAGTTAGATAAGTGTTGATATCTTTAGAGGCTTGTTGGCGGCCAATACCAAAACTTTGTATCAAGTGGTTTGTTGTTAACCGACCTTCCCACAAGGCTATAACTTCTATCATTCGATACCGGAATAGTAGGTCCCAGCGTATTGGCCACTTATTCATTTTTTAATTCCTGTCTAGTTATGCGACGTGTGTATGTATTCAGCATTTACCTGTCGTTGATGGCGTCATATTATGGTGCGATTAGTTAAACATCAAGATCTGCCGAGGTTATATTGTATGAACGTGTCGATAGAAGAGTTTATTAGATTTGATTTTCAGCTTATTCCCGATCCTTCGCCACTTGACCGGCTGATTACAGAATCGCTCGAAAATCACATTGAAGTAAATGGTCTCAAATCTGGGGCTTTACTCCCATTACCGTTTCAGACGGGAATTGGTAAAACATACACCGCGTTAAATTTTCTACTCCAGCAGATGCTAGATCAAATACAACGTGAATTGAAGGAAGAAGAAAGCGCGAATAATTCCAAACGTTTGCTGTATTACATTACCGACTCAGTGGATAATGTAGTAAGTGCGAAAGCCGATTTATTGGCGTTGATTGAGAAACAAACAATTGACGGATCGCCTCGCTTTAGCTTAGGACAGCAAGAGTATTTGAAAGCGCAGATAGTTCACTTACCTAACCAGTCAGAACAGTTATTACAATGTTCTGATGGCGTATTAAATGAAATCTTGAATGGGTTTAATTTAAACTCCGAGCGTGATATTCAAACGGAATGGAGCGCCATATCGGGTCTAAGACGCCATGCTAGTAATCCAGAAGTTAAAATCTCTTTAAATAAGCAAGCAGGTTATTTTTACCGTAATTTAGTGGGTCGTTTGCAAAAGATGCAAAAAGGAAGAAACCGAGTATCTCTTACCGGCTCATTGCAAACATCGATTGAAACACTATTACCTGGAGAGAAAATCCGTAACGGAAGTGCACATGTTGTTTTTTTAACGACCAGCAAGTTTCTGAAAGGTTTCCATAATACTCGTTCGCGTTATAGCCCTTTGCGCGACCTAAGTGGAGCGTTGCTTATAATCGATGAAATTGATAAGCAGAATCAGGTCATTCTTTCTGAGCTGTGTAAACAAAGAGCGCGAGACCTAATTTGGGCTATAAGAACTTTGAGAGCCAACTTTAGGGAACATCAACTTGAAAGCTCTCCTCGTTACGACAAAATTGAAGATCTGTTTGAGCCACTTCGTGAGCGCCTTGAAGAGTTTGGAACTAAGTGGAATCTTGCATTCGCGTTTAACACTGAAGGGGACAACCTGAGTGAGCGACCTGTTAGGTTATTTTCAGATAGAAGCTTTACGCATGTGAGTAATGCAACTCATAAGCTGGCATTAAAATCAGATCTAATAAAACAGAAAAACCTTATATTTAGCCATGAGAAAGTCGAAGGTTCTCTTGTTGTAAAAAATGGTCTTTTAACCCGCTTTGTCAATGAAGCCGATCTAATATATCAGTGGTTCCTTAGCACAATGCGTAAAGCAGTGATTCAGTACTGGGAGAATGTGCGAGGCCTAGAAATTGAAACCCGCGAGAACAGAAGTCTAGAAGGAACGTTCCAAGAAGCAGTTCAATCTCTGCTTACTCACTTTAATTTGCAAGAGTTTGAGGCTGCAGTTTATGAGTCATTCGATACAAGGGGTTTACGGCAGTCTGCGAATGGGACAACGAATAAGTTAAGTTCAAATAAAAGTTACCATCACACAGGCTTAAAGTTAGTAGAGGTCGCTCATAATCAAGGAACGCGAGATACTGTTAATTGCAAAGCGTCCTTCCTAAATTTATCTCCATCTGGAGTTTTAGCCGATATGGTCGATGCTGGTGCTGTCATTCTAGGTATTAGTGCAACAGCAAGGGCTGAAACCGTAATACATAATTTTGATTTTCATTATTTGAATGAGCGTTTGGGTAAAAAGCTATTATCTTTGTCTAGCGAACAGAAACAGCAGGTAAATGATTATTACCACAGTCGACGTAATTACAAAGATAATGGTGTTGTTTTATCGGTTAAGTATCTCAACAGCCGAGATGCGTTTCTCGATTCATTGTTAGAAGAGTATAAGCCTCAAGCTCGTTCAAGTAACTTTATCCTAAACCACTATCTTGGCGTTTCTGAATCAGAGCAGGCGTTTGTTCGTAGTTGGTTGTCCAAGCTTTTAGCGAGCACCAAAGCGTTTATATCAGCAGCAGATAATCGTTATATGCTGTCTTTGTTAAACCGCACCCTAGATACAACACGTCAGGAGGTTAACGATTTCATCCAGTTCTGCTGTGATAAATGGACAAAAGAATTTAATGTTCAAGCTAAGGTTTTTTTTGGTATTAATGCAGATTGGATGCGGTTGGTTGGCTACGAGGAAATCTCTAACCACCTAAATACTGAGCCAGGAAAAGTGGTTGTTTTTAGCACATACGCTTCAATGGGGGCAGGGAAAAATCCCGATTATGTGGTCAACTTGGCGTTGGAAGGTGAAAGCCTAATATCTGTGACAGACATTGCTTACGGTACGCATCTACGCAGTGACATTGATACTATTTATCTTGAAAAACCAACTCAACTATTGTTGTCAGAAGACTATTCCCATACTGCCAATCAGCTTTGTCAATTTCATCAAATACTATCGTTGCAAGAGAGTGGAGAGTTATCTCCAAAGAGCTCTGAAAGTTGGTGTCGTCAACAGCTTATGGGGATGAACCGAGAGCGGTCTTTACAGCAATATTATCAAACAAAAGATTACCAAAGTGCTGTGAGGAAATATATTGAGCAAGCAGTTGGAAGAGCAGGGCGAACGTCCCTAAAGCGCAAACAAATATTGTTATTTGCGGATGCTGGTCTGAAAGAAATTTTGGCTGAAGAGAATAGAGATACAAGCCTATTTTCACATGAATATGTTACCTTGGTTGAAAAGGCGCAATCAATTAGCCAGATTTTCACTGAAGATCGAGTAACTCGCCGATTATACAATCTCGCCCAAAGAAACAATAAAGATGGCATGCAGTCAATCAAGGCCCTAGTTCGTCGTCTACATAATCAACCTGCATCTGATAGTGATATTCAAGAGTGGCAAGACATTAGAACTCAGTTACTTCGCTATCCGACGGTTGCCTCACAACCTGAGCGATTCAATCGATTGTACTTACAGTCAATGACCAAGGGGTATTACCGTTATCAAGGCAATCTAGATGGAGATCCGAACGCCTTCGAGTTCTTTGATAGAGTGCCTATTGGTGACATGGTTTCTGAGGAAGCGTGCAGCCTAGCTACGTTATTACAGAACCAATATGTAAGGCCGTGGTTTGAACACAAAGGCTTTTCCTGTTCGTGGCAAAAAGAAGCTTATGTGATGACGCCAGTTATGTTCACCAACATTTATAAGGGAGCGTTGGGCGAGCAAGCGGTAGAGGCCGTGTTAACAGCAT
Organism: Vibrio makurazakiensis; assembly: GCF_050337375.1. Lineage (NCBI taxonomy): Bacteria > Pseudomonadati > Pseudomonadota > Gammaproteobacteria > Vibrionales > Vibrionaceae > Vibrio > Vibrio makurazakiensis. The sequence continues at coordinate 7,540 of NZ_JAKJSW010000071.1, forward strand.
TAGATTTTACTCTTGAAGAAGTCCCCAATTCTATTTACGAGCGATTTGACAATAGAGTCTTGCTTGAAGGGATTAAACAACCGATCTGGTTAGACAGCAAATACTGGAAGCATGAAGGCAATGAAAGCAGTGAAGGCTATAGTTCGAAAATCGCGTTGGTAGAAGAAGAGTTTGGCCCATCGAAGTTTATTTATGTGAATGCGCTAGGGGATGCTTCAAAGCCGATTAGATACTTGGACTCGTGTTTCGTAGAAACCTCACCACAGCTAGCAAAGGTCATTGAAATCCCAGCACTAATTAATGACAGAAATGCAGAAACAAATCTCACAGCAGTACAGGAGTTGATAAAATGGTTACACAACAGTTAGAAAGTACGTCAATTGGCCCTTTATCAACCTTAATTGAAAATATATCAATTGATACAGAGTGGGTTGATCAAAGCTTCTCGATTTACAGTGTTAGTTATAAAGGTGTTGACTACTCAGAGCGTACTAAGCGGCTGATTACGTTGGCGTCTGACATCTATAAATCCGGAAATGTCTATTGCTTAGTGAGAGGGACTAAAGAGTCATGCTATTGGGTGATGCTGGCAAAGGAACTAGTCCTCGATTTACAAGATAGTTCATTGGCAATCAAACAAATTAGCGCATCAGAGCTACCAACGTGGCAACTGGCTCGTCTACTGATCAAATCGATACCGAAAGTGTTGCGTGGCAAGTCCTCTGATGTGAAACGCTTTGAAAGTGAAGGCTTGTACTATCTAGTTAAAAGTAGAAAGCTACCTAAAGGACAGTCTGGTTATGAATTAACTGCTTTGGAGATCGACTTAGCTCCATGCGGACCACTAGGGTATCGCCAAACTCTGTCATTGAGCGCCAAATCGTTTTCTCCTTTATCTTGGTTTACGCTTGAAAATGGGGAGATATCAAGGAAAGCCAAATTTGCTACTCGTTATCAGCTTGATGACGTTGGGATGTTAGTTAGTAAGTCTGTAAAGGGGGATTACATCAAGAAGCCTCTTTACTCTAACTCTAAGAATCGTATTCAAGCTATCGATATCGCAAAAGAGTCTTATAGTGGTTTTCAGCTATCTAAGATCGGTATCCTCGAACAGTTTATGCGAGACCTAAAGGAAGCTTATGGTGATTCGGTAACATTGGATTTACAGCGTATTCCTGGTGATAAGCATAGATTTGTTTCAGATAAGATTGTCAAAAGTCACTATGTTGGGTTATTTGATGCTTTGAAAGAGCATCGTTTGGTTATCTGTGATTTGACCAAAAGCGCCGACGCCGATGCAGCACAGACGTTACTTCACGTTACTCAACACTTAGGTATAGATRCTGAAACAACGGAAGTTCCGATTCGTGGTGCTTTGAATATTCTGATTGTTGATAATAAAGACACATATAAGTCTGCCGAAGAAGACCCGTATCAGATTTATCGTAATAAATACAAAGGCACTGTTTTTCAGTCATGTTATCCAGAGCGATTGTGGGATCGTCAGGGTAAGCCAAACCGCCATGTGATCGAAGTGTTGCTAAAAGAATTACTTATCAAGCTAGAAGTCAGTACGAGAAAGCATTTGATTGAGTATCCAAGTGGGCCTGAGGGATGTGTTTATTACATGCCTCAACGACCTCAAGCTGAATATTTGGAAGTCCGTGACGGAGTATGGCCGGTCTACACATCTAAGCTAGTAAATAATGAATGGCAATATATGCAAGCAACTCAAGAGGAACTTGAAGATCTTGAACTCGATTTAGGTAGGGATAAATCTCAAGTGTTTAACGGCTTACAACGTTTCCCGGTTATTTACTGGCCGGAGTCGGGTGACTATGCCATCTTCATTGATACCGCTATTCAAATGCTACCGGAGTTTGAAGCTGTCGCTGAGCGGTTACGAGAGTTAAAAGCAGGGCGTTCACAAGATGTTCCAGTCGTATTGGTGACTCAGTTCGTTGAAGAATATTCAGAGAATAAAGTTGTGAATAAACTCAGAGCGATACTTTCAGAGTGGGATGACACTGCTCCTCTTCCGTTTGATGAATTTTCGTCAATTTCTTACAAAAGTAATGATGAAAAACAATTCTACGATTGGCTGCGTGATCAAGGGTTTTTATTCAAAACATCAATGAGGAGACAAAGCGAGGGGTACTTTAACGCTTCTTTAGGTTTCTTCTATAACCGTGAGCAGGGTATGTACTTTGCTGGTGGTAAGGGCAGCCCCCAAACCAAGATAGACACTTTTAGCCACTTGTACATGATAAAACATTCGTTTGATGTGCTACCGGAAGAAATAGAAAATTTGTTTGATGTCTATCACCTAAGGCATCGTTTGCCAACCGTAACTCCTTATCCATTTAAGCACCTACGTGAATTTGTTGGTATGCAGCGTTTTAAATCTTGATAAGAGGTTTAGGAAAGGCCCCTGTGAGCTAATAGGCAAGAATTGTACTAAGGACCTTGGTATGCAGAATCTCAAACGTCTAAGAGCTCATGCTGTCAATTTGATGCAGTTTGCACAGAGTTTAACTGCCAAGGGTTGGAGTTATCACTCGCTCTGTTAAATTGGGGATAGGATTTGCTATATCGCAATGGAAATCTGGTGGTTGCTGACCGGCGCCTGTACGAATATTACCAGAGGGTAGCTACAGAGTGACTGAGTGAAATGAAAATTTATAATCCAGTTACCTAGCTTACGAATTTGGTGTCTTGGATTAATCTTTGGGTGTCATTTAAACAATCAAAGGAACGTATCATGACAAACTCAAAAACACCAATGACGCCATCAGCGGCAAGACGTATTCAAAGTGCAGAAGCAAAAGAAAATGGTGGTAAAGTCACCAAAGATGGGTTCGCTGCAAAAGCTCAAAAAGCCGCTGCTAAAAATGAAAAAAATTAACATCAAAAACAAATGGGCCATCGTGCCCATTTTTTCTATGAAAAAGTTTAGCAGTGATAAAGATATCCAAAAACTTGTAGCAATGCTGATTCGAAGTGGCTGGATCTACATGCGCGGGAGCAAACACGGAAAGTTACGGTCGCCTGAAGGGAAAAAGATAACGGTTCCGGGCTCTCCCAGTGATAAGCGTGCTTATAAGAACTTCGTAACAGATATAAGAAGAATAACTAGGTCAACATGAAAAAAATAGAAACACCGTACATTTCAGTTCAGTGTCTTTTGCGTGAACTTGCGAAAGCATTAGGGACAAAATCATTAGCGGCAAAAGAGATTGATAACGCATGCAAACACACTGAAATTAACCCGCATCAACTAGCCGAACTGAAAAACAAATTAGTCCATGAACCGATAGCCAAATACGTAAACGTACATTTTGCTGATCATTTRATGAAACAGCTAGAAATCGTATTTAATCAGTATATTGATTTTGTGAAGAAAATACCTCTAGATGGTGTAAATGCCTCTAAGGGACAAGATCTTGTTCACCGACATTACATCACGATTGCCACAGATTTTGTGTGTCATGAAATGTTTGAAGGGATGAGAACGACATCTGAACAAGTTGCAAGGATGGGTAAGCCTGCAATGCAGGTCGCTTTTAATAGCTTTGAAGATAACTCTGTTTGGAAGCAACACCTTGAACAGGCCACCAAAGAGCAGAAAGACAGATATCGACGCTGGCTGAAAGATGAGAAGGCAGAGTTACCTAGTATTACAAGTATTGGTGCATTAGGTGAAATATCAGCTTCCGATCCAATGTCTATGGCTACCTGGGGAGTAATAAAAGCTAGACTCATTACCTCCAGGGTCTGGGACTACTTAGAGCTAAGTGAGTGGTTTACTTCTATTGAAGAAAGTAAGAGTGAGGTACAAAGTACTTTAGCAAACTTTAGTAAGGATATTGGAACTATCACAAGCGACTCAATTATTGAAAAGGCACTTAAGCTGCGAGACTAGTTTTATCTGAAGTAACACCAGAAGTAACATCTTAAAACTCTATTTTGATAATGTTTATTTTAATCAATCGGATAGGGTGGATAGTAGAGTCCAGTAGCACTCAAAAAGAAAGCCCACCTAGTGTGGGCTTTTTTGTGTCTGTAATATTTGACTTTCTAAGTGCAGATCACTGCCACAATTACCCTCTAAATAATGGGAGCGCTTCATCTGTATTAGGGGGGAAGAAAATTATTTGAAATAATCTCGTCTYTTTAAATTTACGTACGTCTTACTTTAGTAAATAACATTTCTATCGAATAAGACTAGCGAAAAAGCATGATGAATAACTGCATTATTGATAACAATCAGAACCAACTTATCTCGTCACAAATTATCGAAGATATCTGCGAATGGGAAATTATGCATGGCGTCGCATTCCGTCAAGCCGATAATACGGCAAGGCATGTGCCATTTAGCATTTCACCAATAACGATGGAACGTCCGACATATCAACACTTACTGTCGGTAACGCCATTAATTGCAAAGCTCGTGAATAATGTATCGGAAGATCATGAATTTTTACAAGAGTCACTTGGCGGTATGGCGAAAGCTGATCCGTTTTTTGGTCTTCTAATGGAATTGCATGTGCAAGCTCATGGTAACGTTTTACAGCGTAAGCTCCCAGCTCGTCAGCCATTACTCTTAATGCGAACCGATTTTATGGACGACCGCCGTTACGGAGCAAAAGTGATCGAGTTTAATGGTATTGCCGCAGGAATGAGTCCCTTTGGTCAGCGTGCGACTGAGTTGCACAACTATATCAAAAATCAGTGGAGTGATGTTTATCACCATGGGTTAGAGGATGGTAAGGCAAAGCCGGCAGACAATAAGGGAATGGAACAACTCGCTGTGGCTATAACAACAGCTACAAAAAAAGTGAGGGAACACTTTTCTACATTGGATAAGAAGTCACTTGAGCATAAGCCAACGTTTTTAATGATCGTTCAAGAAGGAGAAGACAATGTGTACGACCAGCATTTGTTGGAAGTGGCGTTGCAAAATCTCGGTGTTCGAACTGTAAGGCGAACCTTTGAGCAATTAAGTACCCAATTGCTGAGCGGTGAAAATCAACGCCTTATATTAAAAGGTGTAGGCGCAATAGATACTGTTTATCTTCGTTCTGGATATCAATATTCTGACTATTTTGCCCCAAAGCTACAAGAAGAGACTTGTTGTCATACATTGAGCCAAACACGCCTTTTTATTGAAAAGCACTATGTGGCAATGAATGCAACGATCAGCCAGCAGTTAGCAACGAGCAAGTCTATGCAAATGCTGCTAACGATGATGCCAGTAGAAGGCTATGCTCGTTGGGGATTAAGCCTTGAAGAGGCAAAAAAAGTGAAAAGTGTACTGGCGGATATGAAGCCCATATCAACGGAGACCATTGAGTGGTTCAATAGGTTTTCTGATAAACAAGAGTGGGTATTGAAAAACCAAGGTGAGGGCGGTGGGCATTGTGTGTTTGGCGAGGAAATTAGTAAGAAGTTAGCCCAGTTAGAACCTGAACAATACGATGCATGGGCATTGATGCAACGTCTATATCCGCATGAGCGAGATAAGCCAACCATATCGGTTCGTGATGGAAAGCAGATTTTGGTAAACGATCTTGTAAGTGAAATCGGGCTGTTTACAGCGCATTACCAAGGTGAAGGTGTGACAGATGAAAATGGTTATGCCGGGTATCTTATCCGTAGTAAACCTGCGAGTGAAAATGAAGGTGGGATTCATAGTGGGCAAGGGGTCCTTGATTCACTGGTTCTTATTGACTCTTAAAGCCTTTCATAACCAAGGCAGGCTAATGAACTGGTATAAAGTCGCTTTTGAGTAAAGGGTGGGCGGAGCATTTAGACCGCCCATTCAATTCGTATATAAAATACTGATACCAGCGATTTAATGAAATTTCAGCTCTCGGAATTTTGGATGGGATCTCTTTTAGAGACTTGCTAATCGTAGTTATGTATTAGCAAGTTGTATGTCATTCATGCGTTAATTCAGCTTTCCAGTCAGCTAATGCTTGTATATGGGTTGGTCCGATACCACAACAGCCACCAATGATAGTTGCTCCTAATTCGTGCCAGTGTTTTGCGTAGTTAAGGTACTCGCTAGGTGTAAGTTCGCGCATTGACTGTAACGTGTCGTTTGCTTCGTGCTCGGCCTTAATTGGCATAAAGTTATTCGCGTATACGCCGATTTCTAAATCTAAGCCGTATTGTTCAATAACCTCTTTAGCATCAACAATTGCTTGTTCCATTACTTCTGGGATTGAGCAGTTGAAGAAAATGCCTTTTACTTTGGTAAAGCAGCATAAAGCGGTGGCAATTTTGACTGATTGCCCTGAACGAAGTTTAGACTCTGAGCTAAGTGTATCTTCTAAACTAAATGCGTAATAGGCGTCTTTAGTTGAATCTTTTAGTACCGAGTGGATCGCTTCGAACTCTTGAAGGCTAGAGATCGTTTCGGCTATCCATAAATCTACGTGAGGCTCTTGGGCGTGAAAGAGGTTAGAGTAAATTTCAACTGCTTGTTCTGCCTCAAATAGATCAGGGCGATAGCTGCCAAAAGCTGGTGGGATAACACCAGCTACTGAAACTGGTGACGACGCTTGCGTATCAGATACTGCTTCTTGAGCAATTACTGCGGCTTGACGTGCTAGCTTTGCACCTTCAGCGAGATAGCGTTCTTGGCCTAAATGGAATGGTACACATGCGTAACTATTGGCAGTAATAATTTCAGCACCCGCAGAAATGAAATTGTGGTGTGCTTGGTGAACATGCTTCGGTGACTCGATTAAAGCCTGGGCGCTCCATAGTGGTTGTGAAAATGGCGCCCCGTTTTCTTGAAGCTCACGGCCCATTCCGCCATCAAGTATGACTAGCTTTTTCATATTACTACTTTAGATAATTGATTCTATTATCGGCTTAGAATAGCAGACTGATTACAAGAAACTCTACTGTTATAGGCGGCTCAGGCTGCTTTTTTACATTCTTCGTTCCGGTGACTAACTTGGTCAATTGGCGATGAATCTGGAATACCTAGCTGTTTAATGACTGAAAACCAACACACTCTATTTGTTGTTCGTCGAGCCATCTCTTCAGTTCTGGAGACGTTAAGATAGCGGTTTCTAAGACTCGCTTGTCGGCGTAACTACTTAATTGACGTAAATGCTCGATGTTTTCGTTAGAACTTGGGTGACTCATCAACTCTAACGTCCCATTTGGTATCTTTAACTGGTAGCTAAGAATCAATGCTTTTAACTGTTCTATTGAAACGCCGTTATCAAAGAAACTCATATCAAAGGCATCGGGGGTTGGCACTTTCAAGTTGTCTTGCCCATGAACAATATTGTCTACTCGACGAGCGGGCAGGTTAATATCGTTGGCAAAACGAATGAACGCTTGCTTAAGAGGTGAAAACGCCCCTGCGAAGTGATGGCTATCGAGGTGCGTGATATCAAAACCAGCATGGATAGCCGCTTGATATTGCTCTGCTAATTCTCGGTACACTTCTTCTTCACACACATCACTTTTGGTCATCAGGACAGCTTTGTCGTAGAAGTTACCATGACCATCAACAAGGCTAGGGACATCTTCTAGTTTTGACATAGGTTTACCGCAAGTGACGGTAAAGTGCAGCCCAACTTCAGGGATAAGTCCATGTTGAAACAATTTAGCAGCGTGTGCGGCACCATCTTGGTTCATCATTACTGTTGTTGATGTGACAATACCTGCTCGCATACATTCGACGATGCCGTTATTAACGCTTTCAGTTAGTCCTAAGTCATCGGCATTGATGATTAATTTCATGCTTTTTCCTCTAGAATGTGTGCGAAAGCTGGCATTAGGTCGATATTCTCCCTGACGGTTTCTTTCAAAGCATCATCAAGGTGAGACCCACTATCAACGATAGGGTTAAGAATTAACGCTCTATGTGCTGCATTCAAATCGCCCTCAATAGCAGCCTTTACCGTCAAGGTTTCAAACTCTTTCATTATTTGGACTAGACGCAATGTATCGGATGGAAACGGAGGTACATTGAGGGGCAGAATCTCAGTACTGGTGATCACTGAACTTACCTCTACTGCGCAGTCGTCGGGTAGCCCTTGAATTGCGCCATTGTTTCTGGTGTTTACGTGTATGATGGTGCGTTTGTTGTTGAAAATACTACTCATCAATTCACAGGCTGCTTCTGAATAGTAAGCCCCACCACGCTGTTCTAGTATTTTGGGCTTAGTCGTTAGTGTAGGGTSACTGTAAATTTTGAGCACTTCACCTTCAATGCGAGCAACTTGCGCTGCACGGTTGTTTGCGCCTTTCATTTCTTCTAATTCTTCGTCAATGATGTCTTTCGATTGATAGTAATAACGAAGGTAAGCGCATGGGATCATCCCCATGTTTTTTAGAAGGTTCTTGTCCCATCTGAATGGCTTAATGTTTTTTGGCGTCATTGCTGGGCTGCCGTTATTAAGCAATGTGATGATCTCTTCTAGCTTGTCTTTACCCTCATGCAGCACTTTACGAGCCCATACCAAGTGATTAAGACCTGCGATTTGCAAGGTAACATCGTGTTGTTTGGCATTAAGCATGGTGGCGATGTCACGCTCCATGTTGACTGGTATATTACAAAGCCCCACGGTTTTTATTGAGCTGTGCTTGAGTAAGGCTTCTGTCACCATGCCTGATGGGTTCGTAAAATTGAGTAACCAAGCCTTTGGGCAAAGTTCTTCCATCTCTTTAGCAATCTCTAGAGCAATAGGAATAGTACGACAGGCATTGGAAAAACCACCAAGCCCATTGGTTTCCTGACCGATCATGCCATATTTCATAGCGATACTTTCATCTCTAAGTCTTGCTTCAATTCCGCCTGCACGAAATTGWGAACATACAAAATCAGCGGATTTCAGTGCCGCTTTACGATTCGTTGTTGTGTGGACTTCAATATCTAACGCGGCTTTAGCAATCATGCGTCTAGATAAATCAGCAATGATTTCAGTTTTGTGAATACCTTGTTCGATATCCACAAGCCAAATTTCACGTATCGGTAATTCAAAGTGGCGATCAATCAGGCCTTCAATCAGTTCTGGTGTATAGCTAGATCCTCCGCCGATAACCGCAATTTTTAGAGCGTTGTTTATTGTCATGCCTGCCTACCTTGAAGCTTATTTGATGATTTAAATTCATTAAAAGGTATTTATTGATGCTGTACAAACGACTATTCTGGCTCTATGGATTACCTAAATTAATGCGTAGTGATGTTCGATAATAAACAACAGCTCCTGGCTCATTTGCATACCTTTAGTATTGCGGCTAAGCACCTGAGCTTTACGATCACAGCAAATGAAATGTGCCTAACGCAAAGCGCAGTGAGTCATAGAATTAAGAAGCTTGAAGATCAGCTACAGTTTTCTTTGTTTATCCGTAAAACTCGAAAGCTTGAGCTGACCCCTGAAGGAACACGAGTATTAGCCATGCTAAATACGTCTTTTGAACTGATATTCTCGGAGTTGGAAGATATTAAAAACGGTGAGCTCAGTGGTGAGTTGTATATAGGAACCTCACCTTACTTTGCTTCTGCTTGGCTCATCCCACGGTTGAAAAGCTTTCGAGACTTGTACCCAAATTTAAGCCTTAAGCTGTTAACTAAACAACATCAAACCGATTTTGAGTTTGATCCTCTAGATGTGGGTATTTTTTATAGTGAGGGAGTGTATCCGGATCATTTTAGTCAACGGCTGTTTAAAGGGAGAAGAATGCCCATTTGCACCCCTGAATATGCCAAGCAATACCGGTTATTTGATAATCCCGAGAATCTTTCACAGGTGAATTTTATTCATAGTGGCAGTTATTCAGCTTGGGGGCAGTGGCTTAATGACTATGGACTCGATATTAACTGTACGACTAAAAGTGACTTGTTTACTCATGAACATTCGTCTGCGGCAGCTTTACAATCTATGGGAATCGCGTTGGGAAGAATGGAGTTTGATCGACACTTTTTAGAGTCGGGTAAATTGGTCGCCCCTTTTCCCGCTTTTGATTCAGAGAAAGGCTACGACGTTGTTTGCCCAAAAGGGATGCAGACACGACCAAAATTCCAAGCGTTTCTGAATTGGGTACAGGAACAGAGTTAGCGTTGTTGTTGGTCAGAACACGGATTTAGAGGTGTAAGAGTAATGGCTTGAAACAACAAGAACCGAGAAAGAAGTACAACCTAGTTAGCGTGAGCCGCGAAGTGAAATGCAAATGACTAGGTTTGATTCTATGATTGTGTTCTTTTGAGACGTGGCGTTGTCTCTGTATTTCTGAAATGTATCTGTAGCAGAATAATGTATCTACTCTTGTCGCTTATAGGATTGTGAAATGTCCTAGTTTTCCGCCCGTTTCCGATAAGATGCTTCCAGTGTTGTCGTGTTCGCAGAATTCGAACTCGATTAAATAGCTGGAGTGTTGCAGCTTGGGCAGTATGTGACGATGTAAGATGTCGCTGTTAAGTTGGCGTATTTCTGCAACCCATGACAGGTTTTCTTTCAGTAAGTCTATTTTGATTTTGAGCATTTATTACCTTGTGATTTTGTAAAGGGTTTTTCGCGTGACAATTGGTACCAATGGATTTGTCGTGTTGTTCTACGTGACATAAATGTGCCTTAGTTTTATTACAGTTAAATTTAAATTAGATAAATACAAAGTTTGTTGCGTTGGAAAAAGACGGACAATAAACTATGTGACTTGGCAGTGATAAAAACTATTGAATGAACGATTGAGGTAAAGCTAACGCAGAGAGGGTGTAACGAGGAATATCGAGAACTATCTTTGTGGAACTTGGACTTAATGTAACATTAACAGCTCAATTATCGAGCCAAGCGGCGAACTATACGCCTAATTTTTTAAAAATCCACAGTTATTTTGTCAAATTTCATCCAATGCTAATTTAAGCTATATCCATATTTAATATGTGTTTAAGCTTTATTTAGCTATCGCTAGTTTTGTATTTTCGTAGAAGTGCCCATGGGATATGACAAAGGTGGTGGTCGTTTGGATAGTCAGATAGGTGGTTCTGGTGAATATCGTCACTTGGTACAAAGTTAGTTAACGGTAGTATCTCAAGCGCTATCTGTGCTGAATCTTCACGGGAGTGGATGTAAGACTGAGCCGATTTCAAATGACAAGTATCTTTACTGTAGATGCCAGTACGGTACTTCTCTCCGATATCTTGACCTTGCTTATTAACACTGTATGGGTCAATGATTTCAAAAAGGTGCCCCATAAGTAATTCTACTGAAGTTATTGTTGGGTCGAACTCAATCCGCACGCATTCAGCGTAGCCGTCATAATCGCTTTCTGTACTATGACTACTACCGTTAGCTCGCCCAGCTTCGGTGGATAGTACACCTGGTACATATTTAATAAATTCCTGAACGCCCCACAGGCAGCCGCCTGCCAAATAAACTTCTTCCATTGCTTATCGATGCTCTATCTAAAATTCGAGTTGAAATACCTATCAGTTAGGTGGCGTATGGTATGCCAGTTTATGGCTTTATAGCTACTACAAGTTATAGCTAAAGAGAGTTGGCATCAAATCGTCAAATTTACACTCCCATAACTAATCGAGTGTTTAGTCACTGTTTGGGGGGCGTAAACTCAAACTTTACCATGTAAGTCTAGCTTCATAGTTTATGGCGTAATAACAGTCAATGGGTCCCCATTATACTGAATGACTCAAATATGAGACGGATAGTGAAAAACTTTCAATAGCTCACCTCAGGCGAAATTAAATTCTGATTGCATCTTGATTGGTAATATTGACTTTATAGATTTAATTTAAATAAAAACAATGGTTTATGTGTTTGTGTCCGGAGTTGGGGTTAATATGACTCATTGTGCATAGTGGCGGTGTGGCAGTGATTAATAA
>NZ_JAKJSW010000072.1:0-19357 GCF_050337375.1 Vibrio makurazakiensis
GAGTAGGTGTCATAGTAATAATTAATACATACAAAGAGTCCCACTACATTCGGTGGGACTCTTTGTAACGTTAGTCAACACATGTTTGTATTACTATCAATAATTGGTTTACCACCCTCGTTTTTTCGTTGCACCGCTCGAACAAAGCATTGAGGTATAACACCTGACTCTTTGTAAGTTTGGTAATCTTCTCCGTGCACTACATAAAGCCCATGCTGAATTGACTTATCTTCATTAATTGGTAAGTTAAAGAGTTTGAAGTCTAAAATCTCTAAATTGGTTTTAAGTGCATGTCGTAAGTTAGGAGCCCGCATTACAATATTGCCATTCCATAGGCTTATATCATCAAGTTTTTTACGCCCATCATCTTTTCCTTCAAGTAGTGCTTCGCCAAAGACTGAYGAATTTGCAGTGACAACCGACTGTAATGTATTAAGAATAATAGCCTCTTTTGCACCATCTTTAACATTAAAATAATTAGGAATGGCCGCTGCGGCTAAAATGCCCACCACCGAGATCACAACTACCATTTCAAATAATGAGAATCCTTGATTTTTCTTTATTTGTTTATTCACTTTTATAGAAACCTAACAGAACGTTAAATATTTCAATGAAATAACGAAGTTGATCTGTAAAATTGATCGCGTTCAGACTAATTTAACTACGACTTATTTAGTCTATTTATTTATTGAAATGAGAGTATATAATTTGAAGCCAGAATCTCTTGCAACACTTAATGTTTGTGGCAAGGTCTTAGATAAATTATCAATAGTTACTGTTTGACTTAGCTTTCCCGATTGTAGTCGCGTCCATGTAGCTACCAGTTGAAGTAGTGTTATTCTCTGAGTTACAGTCTATCAATGCTGAACCGAATAAAGCTAAATATTGTGTCTTGAACATGTCCTGCTCCATAAAAGTCATATATACAACAATGAGTACCTCTAAGTTTGGCAAGAACTCTTCCGTTAGTGATATCCCATAAATAAAATACAGCGCACCATGAATTGGGAAGTAGAGTGCTTAAGCTCTTTACACCACTTTTTAGGGCTTGCTGTGGGGGCATACTAATATGTCGAATAAAGAAGTCTAGGTGTACAGAGAATATGACATTCACATTGTCAATGCTTTGTAAGTTAGGTTACAAGTTTAAGTTGTCACATTTTTTCACAACTCAACTTATTTACACCTAATTTGTCAGTTTTCATGATTTACGGCTTCACTTTAATTCTATTTACAGGTCATCGCTCCATAAATGTGGGTTTTGTCAGCTCGTGTAAGTATTCGTTGTAAGAAAATATGTACTCTCAATTTACTCGAATTATTACCACCATCTTGCAGACGCAAACGATTTCAATATACTGCCACGCAGTTTTATACACATAGTGAATAGATATGAGCTGTAACATCTTATTCGTTGAAGATGACAACGCGATTGCCCAACTAACAAAAATGTATCTTGAGGCAGAAGGCTATAATGTCTCTGTGATTAGTGATGGTTCACAAGCAATAGATGAGATCAAATTGACTCAACCCGATCTCATTATCTTAGATTTGATGCTTCCTGGTAAATCGGGCGTAGATATTTGTCGTGAAGCCAGAGAGTTCTACCAAGGTATGATCATCATATTGACCGCTTCAGAAGATGAAATGAATGAAGTTTCTCTATTAAGGCTTGGGGCTGATGATTATATGACTAAACCTATTCGTGGCCATATATTGGTTGCTCGAATAGAAGCCCTAACGCGTCGCTATCAGTCTCAACGAGACAACACGATCAATTATGCCTATGGCATTGTGATTAATCGTGAAAATCAAACAGCTTACTATGAACAAAAACCTATATATCTCACCCAATCAGAATTTGAAATCCTCCAAGTACTGGTGGAATTCTCTGGTGAAACGGTATCGCGCGAGCACTGCTGCCGAGTCGCTCGCGGCATTGAGTACAACGCCAATAATCGGTCTATCGATATGCGCGTATCGAGTTTACGAAAAACACTTATTCAATCTGAAGTATTCAGTGTTGTTATTAAAACAGTAAGAAATCAAGGGTATAAGTTGATAGGCAGCCAAATATGAAAATAAAAACTAAGCCAATATCTATGTTCAAATGCTTATATATAGAAAGCATTGTGGGGCTGGTCATCATTTTTTTTATTTTTCTTCAGCTTACAGCGGATTATGTACGTCAAGGCGATAAAGATGTTTTTATAGACACTGCTACAGCTCACTTACAACACTACGTAAATAGTCAATCTGAACCGGATGGTTTGTACCAAAAGCTACGTCATCAAAAAGAGCTTTCATTCTACGACTATAAACTGCAAGTTATTGATCAGGCATACAACCTTCACCAGTATTGTGTCGACTGTGAGGTTTTTACTGAGCAGGAAAGGATTACTGTTTATACTAATGATGCCGATCTTTTTGCTATCGCACTTCCTATTCCTGACTCGAGTCAGTTTCTACTTTTTACCGAAACCGAAAATCCTATTACTATCTCAACCCCATGGTACGAAAATAGAGATAATCACTTCTTCTTAATGTTGTTTATTACCATGAGCTTGGCACTGGCTGCTCTTTTATACCTCCCTTTATATAGAGTAAATAAAAGGGTCAATAAGCTATTGAAAGTACAAGAGGCTTTTGGTCAGGGGGACCTCAGTGTTCGTGCAGAATCGTATCATATCTCTCCAATCAAAGAGATTGCTCAAAGCTTTAATGAAATGGCAGCTGACATCGAAACACGCGTCAAAGAGTCTCAAATTTTCTCACAAGCCATACCACATGAAATACGAACGCCATTAAGCCGAATTCAAATGGCGAGCGACCTTCTACGCAGAGACGATACGAAAAATAGAGAGACGATGCATGACAATATTGATGACTACATTAAAGACATATCTTTACTAACTACCGATATTATTCAGCTTTCTCGTCTTAATAATAAACGCTGTACTCTTTACGCGCCCCAATCTGAGCCTATTTCCTTAGCTAGCCTGTGTCAAAAACGTATAGACATGATGAATCATGACTCGACGATTAAACTTACTATCGACCCTAGTTTATCCACATTACAACCTTATGGTCCGTGCTGCTTTGCAAAGCTCACACTTGATAATCTTATAAAAAATGCAATAAGTTATGGGAACGGTATTATTGAAGTATCACTTCATGAGTTTGACAGTTGCTGGACCATCGATGTTGAAGATAATGGTGAAGGTATTCCCGAAGATAAACGAAATGAGATCTTTTTGGCATTTGCACGTATAGATAAAAGTCGAAACCTTAACAAAGGTGGTTTTGGTTTGGGTTTGGCAATTGCTAGTCAGGCAACAAAAAATCTCGGGTGGCAACTTTCTGTTAATGATAGTCATCTCGGCGGAGCTCGATTTACGGTCGTTATTCCTAAATCTAGCACGTAAGTACTGATACTACTTGTAGTGTAAGGGGCAAATCAGTTGGCATGTAAATCGAGTAACATAGGTTATGCCAACTCTATTAATAATATGAAATYCACAACAAGGTCTTATCTAATAGCTAGCTGTGAACTCGAGTGGTAGTAGCAACAAGCTAACGACAATATCATAAAAGTTGTACTTATTTATCGGCCTTATACGTAGATAAGGCCGTTTTTTGTATCATCTTCAAGCATTGGCTTTCTTACTAGTTCTGTCACTCCAAAAAATGAGGGAGTGACAGGACGGGCAGCGCACACCAGCTGGGGGCTACGAGCGAAATATCGGAAGTGAAAAAGAATGACGGCGAGGATCAATGACGCTGAGAGCGCCGCTAAAGTTGTAAGCAGATTAGGTTGAGACAATAATGAAAGAGAAATAGAAAAGCAGCAGTAGCTGCAAAGACTACTACACGAAGAAATCCATTAATTTACCAGCGCATTCTTATCTCAATAGCCAACAGGCTTCTGGGAATTAGCAATTGCACATGGCTTACAGTCATTCAATTGTTCGGAATTTCTGAACCGCGCAGTAGTCTCGCTTCATTACCTACTTACTCTAATTAAGGTGTAGGCGTTCATTCGAAATGAACGGGAGCAATAACACTAATCTGAACTCGCATTGAAACCTACTACTGCACCCGTGAAATAAGAACCTTGAAATGACTGAAGTACGAGCCGATGGCTATATCGGCTCTTTTATTCATTACGATATTTTGAGGTGGACGCATGGCAACGAATTTTTATTATCAAATTACCCGCGTATTACATCGTAACCCAGATGGCTCTAAAGCCACTCAAGCTGAAAGAAAGAAGATACTTAAGCTAGCAGACAAACAATTAAAAGAGTTAAACGTTCGAAAATTAGAGTTACGGAACCTTGGCCGTAAGCATATCGAAAAGCTTGTACACCATTGGCAATCTCAAGGCTTAGCCGCTGGCACAATCAAAACCAGAATGACCCACTTACGATGGCTATCTGAGAAGATTGGTAAACCTGGACTCGTACCAAAAAGTAACCTTTCACTTGGCATAGAAAACCGCAAATATGTCACCAATCAAAATAAAGCACGTCACCTTTCTAACGCACAACTATCTAAACTCAACGACCTATACCTGGAAGCAAGCTTTCGGTTGCAAGTAGCTTTTGGCTTGCGTAGAGAGGAGAGCATGAAAATTCAAATTAACCTTGCCGACAGAGGTGATCACCTACACCTCGTGAAAACTAAAGGAGCAAGGCCGCGAGACATTCCAATACGAAATGCGAACCAACGCGAATTACTTGATGAAGTGAAAAAATGGGTAGGAGAGGGTTCTTTGATCCCTAAGAACGCCAAATACGTTACTCAAATGAAGCGCTATGAGCGAGCATGTATCAAGATGGGGTTAGACCGAGCGCATGGCTTAAGGCATGCGTATGCGCACCAGCGTTACTTTGATTTGACGGGATTATATGCTCCTGCTGCGGGAGGGCCGTCAACAAAAAGGTTAACAGGAGAGGACAAACTGCGTGACTATGAAGCCAGAATGATCATTAGTGAGGAACTTGGTCATGGTAGGGAAGAGGTGACAGCCGTGTACTTAGGTCGATAGATTTACACCACTTAAATTCGTATTTAGAAGTGTTCGGAATCCGAACACTTCTAAATCGTTATTGGACAGAAATGAGTTTCTGAGAACCAAGAATTAGCAAATCACGAATTAGCATAAGTATGGAAAGTCACTATGCTCACTGTCCAGTATTGATGGTAAACATCACTGTCTTGCTTTGACACAAATCTGACATTGATGAATGCCATAAGCTATCGATATAAACATCAATATATTGTATTATTACATCCGTATTTATACTTATTAGGATTTTCTATGTTGATTCACGAATTTTCGAATAAGGACGTTACCGCTGAGCATGTAATTTTAGCTCAAGCAATACTAGCAGGGACTGCTCAAGGTGATAAAAGTAAAGCACAGCGCTTTATGATTTTTGTAAATGAGATTCCCGATGCGCCGACTGTGCAAAACCTGATCCCACGCTTTAGTCAATTTATGAAGCGCTTTAAAGCCAGCTGACATTCAGAATACGTTACACAGGGATGTGTAATTAAGATCACCAACTCCCCCCTAACTACTACCTACTTTTAAACTCTATCTGATCCTATGCTCGCTCTATATCTAGCCATTGTTGTCGGAGGAAAATAGAGTTTGATAAATTTTAAAAACGTTTCTGGACAAAAGTGTATTACGTAAAAGTGAGCATTAGTCATCCATGAATAACCACTGGTATGGCAAAGTTTGTCATTCGTTTTCCGAGGTTCAGTCAACTTAGTAAGTAATAACATGCATCCAGCCGACTTAGTATTCAGTAGGGAGCAGCTCTCGATATAAAACCTTGTTCTCCACTTGATTTACATCTTCGCTTTCTTGTTGAGCATAGAAAAGGGGAGGAATTGAATACGATCATTATATGTGCAGCTGCAAAGAATGTTCTCCCCTTCAGTCGTTAATCTAAAGAGATCAATATGCTTTTGTGAAGGGGAGGTGTTAATGCTTGAATCGTTCTATAAAAGTTTGATGAAAGCGGTTAAGTAGCTTTGTATTCACTAAAGCACGGTTTTTTGGAAAGCGACTCGAGGCTCAACCTTGCCATAGTGTCTTTGAAAGGAGAGTCGTGTAAGGCAGTGGTGAGGATGTCGTGCTCTTCTGCTGAAAGCAAACTAGCGTGCCTGAATAGAACGTAATCTAATGCTATGTGTAGGTACAATGTTGAGAAGTCAGGCTTAAGCAAATCATGATTGTTATTCAACTGCCCGATAAGTGCTTTAACGCTTCTTTGAATACCTTCCTTTCCCCTAATCGTTAGCACGTTTTGCTCAGCTTCGAAGCGGCTCAGTGCTGCGCACCGAAATGCCACTTCCATCAGCGTTTTACTCATTCCCAATAACGACATGCGTTGAGTGTCGCTAGCCTTGGTCGCTGCTAGTTTTTCAGTTGGGTAAGCTTGCATGAGAAACTCACAGATCGTTAAACTCTCTGTTAGTGCAACCTCATCACTGGTTTCTAGAACCGGAATGGTACTGAATGGATTGATTGTGACCAATGTGTTGGGCGTTTGCCACGGGTCGATCCATTCAAGAACTATTGGAGCATCACACAGATAGGCCGTGGCTAACACTGCTCTGGAGAATGGAGAGGTGTCGTTTAAATACAGTTTCATGAGCGATTCCTTTGCTAAGAATTTATTTGAGCAGTGTTTAATGTCTGCTGTTTAGTTGATGTAAACACAATGCAGAGTATCGATAAGATGAGTGCACTCGCGCTGATCATAAATAGGATGTTATAGCTGGTGAGTTGCGGGGCATAATGAGCCATAACAAAACCAACGGCGCCTTGAGAGATAGCAAAAGCCATTGTCATTGCTCCCCAAGATTTCGTATGGAGCTGTGTCCCAACGATTTCTAAGGTATAGGTTGATACCAGTGTTACGGTGCCTGGAGTAAACATACCGACCAATAAAGATGAAGCAAAAAGAGCTGTTTTACTGGTGCTTAATAGCGGAAGAGCAACCCCGACAGCTTTACAAAAAAATGCAGCTAATAGTGCTTTTTTAAGTCCAAACTTATCACCTAGTATACCGGTTACTATTGGCCCAATCGCTGCTCCGATACCAAAAACAGCCCAGTAAAAACCACCGCTCGCAAAACTCATTTGTAGCTCTCGAACAATATAGTCGACCCAAAAAAGAGTATGAGGTAAATAACCAATAGCGTTAAAGGTATAGGCTAAAAGTACGCAGCTAACACTGATGCGCTCATTCTTAGATAAGGCATCAAACGTCGATGGACTTTTATCGCAATGGTTTGGCTTAACCTCAAGAGCCCACGCGTTCCAAGTCAGGACTGTTGCGAGGAAAGCTATCGCCCCCATACCTAACCATGCACTTTCAACACTTTGGTAGATAAGCAAAGGTATGATAGTTCCTGAAATCATGGCACCTAGACCAATTCCTGAAAATACGACGCCACTGATTCTTGCTTTCATCTCTTGCGGGTGAAGGCTAGTGATCACTGGTGGTGCTAGTACCATGAGTACGGCTCCCGATACACCCGCAATCGTTCTAAGTGTTAAAAACCATTCAAAGGGGGCAGATTTTAAGGCACAACCAAGATAACTAAAGCTACTTAATAACAAAGAAGCACGTATGAGTGTGCCTATTGAATAATATCTTTGTAAAAAGCTCGAAGCAGGAGCTCCGAAGATATAGCCAACCAGTGTCGCAGCGCCAAGTATGGAAGCATCTTCGCTTGAGAACCACCCACTTTGAATGAGCACAGGCATTAATGCTATGTAAGCAAAACGACCAATGCCGTTACCAACTAATGTTGCTGCGAGCCCAGCGAAGGTGCTGCGGTTTAAGAGTTTAACTTGTGACATATTGTTCACCTTCACTTTGGGTACAAGACAACTGTTTAAACAACGCATTGACAGCTCTACCTGCGTCGACGATTGCCGTAGAATTAACACCAGGCCTAGGTACTATGAAGGTGTAAAATTTATTTCCCTCTGTAGGCATACCCAATGCCCAAATGTTATTTTGTTCCATACCGTAGGCATCGATCACATTCATGTTCGGTGTTACATCAATACCACCTGGATGGTAGTCACCATTGAAGTACAGTCTTGTATATTGCTTATCTAAAAGGTTTTCCCAGAGTGGTGTGCCATCGTCCTTTGGGCTGTGCATCGACACCTTGGCATGAATTCTTATGTCGGCTTGCTCTCGTAGTTCAGGCCATACCGTTGACTTGAGAGTGATCGAATTAGTACTCGAACAACTCATTACTTCTGGCGAGGGGCCAAGGTTTAACTTTAGTACACCACTTTTTAGCAACGCGACCATCTCTTCTATTCTTTCTTTTGGTGGACCTACAGCGATTCTATTCATCAAAGGAATAAACACAGAATCAACCCAACGATGTGACTCTTCGGTAAGGCCTTTAAAGTCGATAACATCTCTAATGATGTCTCTTAAGTCACGTAACACATCGCTAGCAGATTTTATTGGGCTACTTATGTTTCCTTTTTGGGCTTCTGTAATGTCTGCTTCAAGGTAATCTATCAGCCAAGTAATATAGACTGCTGGAGACTGAAACGCATAGCTTGGAACTGGTGCTGCGAGTATCTCCCAACTAAACCTATCTCCAATCGGAATTGTTTCGGTAACTAGAATTTCCTGTTCATTCGGGTGTGAGTAGAGAAACTGATTACAGAATTTTTGTGCAGCTATTAGTCCTTGCTTTTGGCTTAGGTAGCTTTCGTAGTACGCATACTCCATGTCTTTTATAAGTAAAGGCAGTACATCTTTTATAAAATTGATGGCCCCTTGTTCTCTAAATGTTGCTACCTTTAAAGGTGTTAGGAACTTAGCATGGTACTGTTCAGATGCTCCTTTTTGATTTTCTGCTCTACTGGACAAAGGCAGACCAGTACGAGAATACGCTATGATCTGGGGCTCGTTCCCTGAAGGTGAGTATTCAAGGCTACCCCCCTGAGTACGGATGAACTTTCCGCCACGTCCAATAGACAGCTCTGACAGAATGTCGCTCGCCGTCAATCCAAGACCTTGGAGAGCGACAGTTTGATTTGAAGATATATATTTTAGTTTTTCTTTTACTGGGTATGGATTGGATATTTCTTGTGCGGTGTCAGGTTTGATATATTTGGCTTTCGTATGCCCTGTAGTTAAGTAAAGGTATTCAACATTGGTGAGAGTGTTTCGGTTATCTCGTAAATTCCAGGAATAGTCATCCAACTTATCGATATCAATAACTTCATAAGGTGAATAGTTTATTATGATATGTGAAGGGGAGGCATCAACAAGGTAGTGAAATACCCAATTCAGATACTCACCAAAAAGAGAACGAGAATAGTATTCGTTCGGCAATATTGTTTTAGGACTCAACTCATCTTGTGGCCTTTCACACAACCATTGGTAAAAAGTAGGCCCTGAAATCACATTTCTAGCTTCACTAACACTCTCGTCGGCGAACATCGTAATTTGAGAACTCACCGTATTTACGAGTAAATGATTCGGTTGCTTGACATCATGACATCCAGAGCCTGGGAGGTTTGGGTCAAAGATTTTGATATCTAATGGTTGGTGGGGGGTATCCATTGAGAGGGCGATTATACGCTCTAACACGCTTAATCCACGAGGGCCAATACCAATGATGCCAACTGTACGGTTTTTCATAGAGAGCCTTTATAATTTTTATTTTATTTGCCAGCATTGCGAGTTAACTAACGCGTAACATCAACCTAACATTTGGCACCAAGCTCTCTCAATAGGGTTATTACTCTAACTTTTAAAGGTTTGATGATGATTTACATTCTTTGTAAGTGTCAGATTGGTCGTTTACATCTTCAATCTTTTCTTAATTGTGGGAGGGGAGTCATTAAATGTGATCGTTACAAGTGCCACTGGATGTTCAGCGACAAAGAATATTCCCCCATCAATCGAYTATCTAAAGAGGTCGTTGGGCTTTTTATGAGGGGGAGTGTTAACTAATACTCAACTTGAATCTGTGTATTGGTCATCATCGCGATTAGCCGGTTTGCCTATGCAAGATAACTAAAATCAATTTGATTTGAGGCGTATACTCTCACGATCTACATTCGGATAACTTTTGGTAGGGCAAACCCTATGAACAGGATGTGAATGAATAGAAGCACTAAATAGTAATGGGGCAAAAGTGAGTTAGTTTGTTTTGTTACTTCTAGTTGAAGTGGGGTAAAAATACGCCTAATATTTTAACCAAGGAAAACTACTGTATAAGTCCACCTTTCGTCCACCCTTAATCCACCCATAAAATGTAGGGACAAAATAGGGGAGGGGAAAGTTGATTGATTTCAGTGTATTGCGCGAGAATTTGAACGTTTTTGAGGGTTCAGAAACGGTGAAAGCCCGATGTTGGTAGCATCGGGCTTTCGAATTTTTAGATTTCTCGAATGGTAAGTTCGATGATCTTATCTATGCAGAAGGCTTGGATTTATCCAATCAATTCCTTGGTAGGGAATTAGATACGGATGAAGTCCATGTGCTCAACTTTAGGCTTGAACGCGTGACGTTGAACATCTTGCGGCTTAACCTTAACTTCAGCGCCGTCAACCACTAGAGTGATTGCTTCGTAGAATTCAGGCTTATCCATTTGGTTGATCACGTCAGTGTGAACAAGTTCGATAGATACTGCTGCTGCTTCACCACCGTAGATTACAGCTGGGAATTTACCAGCGTGACGTAGGCGGCGGCTCGCACCTTTACCTAGTTCAGTACGTACTACTGCTTCAAATTTCATAGTTTTACTCTCAAATTAGTAAAAATTTAGATTCACACGACAATGCGACCTTGTCTGTGTGGTAATGCTCATACATAAACAAGTTCATGTTTGAGCGAGCGCGGATACTAACATTCTCTAATGAGAGGAGCAATAGCTTACGATACTTTTGAACGTATTAATCATCACTTTTCAATCGTTTGATTAGATGTTGGTCAATATGCCACTTTGGTTACGATTTCTGTTTGCGACACCACAACTTGAGTAGCAATACAGGGGAAAGTAGAGAACCCAAATTGTGAATGGAATATGAATGTTTACCTAACGAACGGTTAATCGTCACTACGTTATCTTAGCTCTTAACGAAGCGAACTAAACATATCGCTTATGACGAATTAGAACTGATTAGGGGTAAATTATGGAACCAGTAAGTATTGTAGTTATCACGTTAAATGAAGAGAAACGTATTGGTCGTTTAATGGATGATCTTAGCAAGCAAACGCATCAAGAGTTTGAAGTCATTGTGGTTGATTCTAATAGCGAAGATAAGACTTGTGAGGTAGTACAAGCGTACCAAAGTACTTTAACAGATTTGGTCGTGCATAAGATGGAAACCCGAGGTGTAAGCTTAGGGAGAAATACAGGAGCCGAGCTAGCAAAGCATGAACGTATACTCTTTCTTGATGCTGATGTTCAGTTATCGCCGACATTTTTAGCAAACGCCTTAAGCCAACTTAAAGATAAGAAGCTTGAAGTCGCTGGCGTATACATGGGTGCCAAAGACCTGCCACTCGCGCATAAATTCGGTTATAGCCTTTTCAACGCTGGTCTTGCTGTTACTCAGTATGTTTTTCCTACTGCTGTTGGCGCTTGTATTTTTTCTACGAAACGAGCACACAACGAAATTGGTGGGTTTGATGAAAGCATCACGTTATGTGAAGACTGCGATTACGTTAACCGTGCGAGTAAAACATGGCGTTTTCGCTTTTTAACACTCACATTTGGGTTCGATCCTCGCCGATTAGATCAAGATGGTGTTTTAAAAATGGGCATGACCTATTTCAAAGCCAATGTTCGTCGTGTTTTTTTCGGAGAGATGAGAAATAACGAAATGGAATATAAATTCGGTCATTACAAAGAACAGCAGTAGAAAGGTGCAGGGATGTTTGAAGGAATAGGGCTGTTCTGGGGATCGTTACTTGATGCGCTCATTGGACCGAACTTATTTGTTCCCGGTGAGCCATTTTTTATTGCTGCAGGCTATCAGTTACATAGTGGTATATGGCTTGGTGTATTTGCGGTGTTGCTTGGTGGATTAGTCGGTGATCAACTTAGTTATTTGATTGGTTATAGATTTGGCTTTCAAGCCCAGCGTAAGCTGACTCGACATTTACCTAAGTCACGTAGAGCCATTGCCCGGTGCCGATATCTTATGCATAAAAGAGGGGCATATGTTATTGCTTTTGCAAGGCTTTTGGGGCCAGTTGCTTGGGTCGTCCCTTTTATTGCTGGCACACATAAAACGTCTTGGGGTAAGTTCAGCCTATTAGCAACGTTTGGACTAATTATTGGTGGCGGTCAGTTTATCCTTTGGGGTTATTTACTGGCTTATGGTGTAGAACAGTTCCCATTACTTAATGAAGTAAAAGTGTTTGTTGTAGAGCATCAATATGTTTTATTAAGTGTGCTTGCGACGGGCGTTATTGCTTACATTGGCTATAAGCGAAATTGGCACTTATTAACATTTAAAATCGCGTCTATATTTTTAGCATTTCAACTCTGGGCAAACTATAGCCATTTCTTTTGGTTGTCTGATGACTTTCAAGCGACAGAGTCGGTTGTTGAAACACGATCGATTTCTTCAATTGAACCAGCACAGGAATATAAGGTTTATGCAGGGAAGTCGTTATTTTTCGATGCTCAGGCAGTCAATGTCATGTTTACTGGTACTTCTCCTGATAGCATGATGAAGCAGTTAGGCTGGCTAGAAAATAAAACCTTCTCTAGAAATGAGCTTGAATTTAAAGACTATCTGGATCTAATTAAAGGAAAGACACCACCAGTTTCCGACCTTTTTTGGCAGCAAAGTCCTCAAGATTTAGCGTATCAGCTTCCGGGGAACTTGATGCAGCGTAGCCATATTCGATGGTGGAAAACACAGCGTATCCATCAATCAGGGCAACSTATTTGGGTCGGTGCAATTAGCTATGATGATGGGCTAAAGATAACGCCATATTCTGGCATTATTACTGTGCTGCACAGTATTAACCCAAACGTCGATGATGAGCGAGATAAATTAGCGAGTAATATTCAAACGCGTTTACCTAATTTTGAAGTATCAATAGAACCTTTAACAGACCCAGTCGCACTTAACGAAGCGCATGACTATTACACTGATGGTGGCGTGTTGGTGGTGTTATCTAATCGAGAAGTACAAGGTTCAGTACAGCTTGCTACTAACTAATCTTGTGAAGTTGTAAAAGAGAATAAGGAAACGGCAGCGATTATCGCTGCCGTTTTTGTGTAGTTATATCTAATTATATGAGGCGGAAAGCTTGGTTCAGGTTAACCATTAACGAGTGACTAATCAGGCAATGAATTACTGAGATTTGTTAAACGTTAAAGTTGCTTTTAGCCCGCCCATAGAGCTTTGAGATAGTTCCAAATGTCCACGGTAGCTGTGCGCCATTTCACATACAATATTAAGACCTAACCCGGTTCCTGGTGTTGTTTCATCTAGCCTAACACCTCGTTTTGTCACTAACTGCCACTTTTCTTTGGGAATACCAGGGCCATCATCTTCAATGATCAACGCGATGTTGCCATTAGTTAACGTTTCAGAATGAACACGAATAATACTCTGTGCCCATTTGTACCCGTTTTCTAATAAGTTGCCGACCATTTCGTCTAAATCTGTCTTATCTACAGCGACTTCTAGTTCTGAATCTAGCTCATTAATTAGGGTGATTTCGTTATGTGCGTAAACTTTATCAAAAGCCATAGAAATAGCGTCGACTCGTTCACTTGGAGAGGCTTTAACAGACAAAATATTCATAGAACCAGCCATACGAGCGCGACCTAAGTGGTAATCAATTTGGCTTTGTATTTGGTCAAGTGGCTGACGGAACTTGGTTGAGTCTTGTTCTGGTAGCGTAGAGACCTCGTTCTTTAATACGGACAAAGGTGTTTTTAGTGCATGGGATAGATTCCCAGCATGATTTCGAGCACGTTCTAATAGCTCTTGGTAGTGAAATAATAGAGCGTTTAAGTCAGAAACCAACGGTGACACTTCTTTAGGGTAGTTATCCCCAAGGGCTTGTTGTTTGCCCTGCCTTAGTAAAGCCAGTTCTTTCTGCATCCGATTTAAAGGCAGCAATGACCAACTGACTTGGATACCGATAAGAAGCAATACGCCAGCAAAAAGCATAGACAATATTAACCAAATCTGTCCGGTGATTTGGTTTAGCGTGGACTCTAATGGATCTTCGTCTAAGCCTATAGTGATTGTCACGGGCGCGTTTAGATCGGGTAGGTAAACGGATTGAGTGATGTAAATCAGCTTTTCATCTTTCGCTCCGGTGATCGTGAGTTTTAAAGGCTTCTTTTTAAAAGACAGATTTTTATCCCAAAGAGATCGAGAACGCAGCGTTTGCTCTGAAGTCATCGCACTCCAATACAAACCACTATAGGGTTGATAGAACCTTGGGTCGGATAAGCGACCAAGCATCACTAAATCACCGTTATTATCGGTTTCGATATTGGCGGTAAGTTCGTCCATAGCAAGGCTGAGCTGTTGTTTTACATCATCGACAAGGTAGTCATTGACCAATTTAGGGATCCCTAAACCTGCCGCTAAGATCATGGCACCAAGCCAAAAAGCCGCTGCTAGTAGCAGGCGGCTTTTAAGACTGATGTTCTTTAAATTTTTATTCGAGAGATGTACTGATTTAGGCACGTTAAACTCAATATATTATCTATCAGGAAGAACAGGCTGACGAAGTGAATGCAGTCTACTTATTATGATTCAGAGTTTAGCTGATAGCCTAAACCACGAACGGTCTTGATGATCTTTGGTGCAATTTTTTTGCGGATACGACCAATGAACACTTCTACGGTATTAGAGTCACGATCAAAGTCTTGCTTATAGATGTGTTCAACCAATTCAGTACGAGAAATTACTTTATCTGAATTGTGCATAAAGTAAGCAACTACTTTGTACTCAAGTGCAGTTAGGCTAACAGCTTGCCCTTGCCATAGTACTTTTGAGCTTCGAGTGTCCAAGCTAAGGTCGCCAATTTGTAGAACAGGAGATGCATTACCAGAGGCTCTACGCAATTGAGCACGAATACGAGCAATCAATTCAACCATTTCAAATGGTTTAGTTAAGTAATCATCAGCACCAGCATTTAGCCCTTCGACGCGCTGAGTCAAAGTGTCACGAGCACTCAGAATAACAACAGGTGTGTTGATGTTTTCATCGCGAATCCCTTTCAGAACGGTGAGTCCATCAAGTTTCGGCAATCCTAAGTCTAGGACGATAGCATCCCACTCTTCAGATGTAGCTCGGTACAAGGCATCTATGCCATCTTGAGAAAGCTCTGGAACCCAACCTGCAGACTCAAGAGTCTCAATGATTTGTTCGCCAAGACGAGGGTCATCTTCTACCACTAAAATTTTCATATGGTTACCACTTACTGTTCTTATTATGTGTGAACATATGCTTTTGTTCACATTGGAATTTTTGTTTTTGGTATTGCTTGTGCACTACACTGTGATTAGTAACGAGCTACTTTTTGATAACGTTCTGGAGGTTGCGACCTTTAATCTCGATCATTTCTAACGTAGTGGCGTTGTATTCCACTTTAATGACGTTGTTATCATGTACTAATTTAAGCTCATAGATCCATTCATCATCATCTTCTTCTAGCTCGACTTTTATCACTCGGCCATGCAGTTGAGATTCGATAGCGTCGTATAATTCAGAAAATGGACGAATCAACCCACTTTGAACAGCGTCATAGACTTCGTCTTGGTCTTCTTCAAATTCAATACGAGTGCCTTGCTTGTGAACATCTTGAACCAGTTCGTGGCCATTATGATCATTATTTGCCAAAGCTATATTAGGCAATAACAGGGCGCAGAGTAGAGATGCGCTAGCAAAAGTTGGTTTAGTTAACATAGCTGTTCCAAGGTTAAATCTATATAAAGCAGTATAAAATAATGAGTATGAACATAAAGTGAACCAGAGCGGTTTAGCGATTTTGGAGTTCATCTTCGAATATTTTGTCTCTCATTTTCCAAAAACGACCGGATTTCCGCGCGATCACAAATYGAGGTGGTCGAAAACGATGTTGGTTTGCCACCACTTTCGTGGGCGAGGCTTCTTCAAATGGTCTATGCCGATCTGCTAAGTGTGGTCGGACGAACTGATCTTTGAAATTTTGCTTTTGTTTTTTTGTCGTTAGTGACCAGAATTCATGAACTTGTGCTTGGTTTTCACCTCGGTAAGTCACTTTAAGTTGTGATTTACCGTTTGTATCCTTTAATACATTTAAGTCCATTTCCAAACATTCAAACACTAAAGCGTCTTTGAGGTTCAGTGCTTCTTTTAGCTTCTTGTCAGGGTCAACGAGTGTTGCGTCACATTCATGGCAAATACGGGCGGCAATGTCATTATCTGCTCCACATTCATTGCAGTATTTGGCTCTGAACCGATAGCCACAGTGTTCTCTTTCACCTGTGTCTTCATCGGTGAAGTAGCCTTGGCAGCGTCGGCCAAAGTGTTCTAATAAGAATCCGTTGCTGTCTAGCTTTCCCCAGAAATTGTTGTTGAAGCCACAAGCCGGGCAGGGGATTGTGATAATTTCACTGTCAGAGTCTGGCTTTGGATCGCCAACCTCAGGTTGATACAAGTCGTAGCTGTTCCCAGCATAATCCAGAACGAGACACTCTGTTTTTCCATCAGATAGGCGCAGGCCACGCCCAACAATTTGCTGATACAAGCTGATAGATTCTGTTGGCCTGAGGATGGCAATTAAATCGACATGAGGGGCGTCAAAGCCAGTCGTTAAAACGGACACGTTAACCAAAAATTTGATTTTACCATTTTTAAAATCATTGATGATTTGGTCACGCTCTAATGTTGGTGTATCACCAATGACAATGGATGCTTCATCTTCAGGTAGTAAGCCTAAAATCTCTTGTGCATGGCGAACGGTGGCGGCAAATACCATAATCCCTTGCTTGTCTTTTGCAAGGTGGATGATTTGGTCAACAATTTGTGGTGTGGCACGTTTAGATTGCTCAATGACCATATCCAGTTCTGCTTCTTTATATCGGCCTGTACTGGCAGGTTTTAGTTTTGAGAAGTCATAACTCAGAACAGGAGCGTCAATCATTTTAGCGGGGGTTAAAAAACCTTCATCTAGCAGGTAGCGGATTGGCAGTTCGAAAATACAGTCGCGGAAAAAACGTGGCTCCTCAGAGCGAACTTGACCACGAGTGTGATATTGATAGATCCAGCCCATACCAAGGCGATAAGGCGTAGCGGTTAGGCCCAATACTTTAATACCAGGGTTTATCTCACGTAGATGTGTGATGACTTTTTGGTAGCTGCTGTTTTTTTCATCGGGGACACGATGGCACTCATCAATGACTAATAAAGAAAATTGATTGGCAAACAAATCAAGATTACGCACGACCGATTGAACGGAAGCAAAGACGACCTGTTGATCTGTTTCTTTACGGCCAAGGCCCGCTGAGAAAATGGACCCTTTTAAATCATAGCCTTCATACTTCGCGTGGTTTTGTTCTACGAGCTCTTTGACATGCGCAAGCACTAGCACTCTGCCTTTAGCTAAGCGTGCTAACTCGGCGATAACTAAGCTTTTTCCTGCGCCAGTAGGCAACACCAAAACAGCTGGAGTTTGGTGTTTTCGAAAGTAGTGAATAACAGATTTTACGGAGTCTGCTTGGTAAGGTCGGAGTGTGTACATACAGTATCTTGTGTCAATGAAAGTAAATCACACATAAATAATGTGAAATAGCTCAACTAATTGTGCAAAGGTGACTATAATACCTGACTTAAATCAGATGAGGTATTCATGCGTTTAGATAAATTTTTGTGTGATGCACTAGGTGCAACCCGAAGAGAAGCAACCCAAATATTAAAAACGAAAACTGTTACGGTCAATGACGTGATGGTCAAAAGTGGTGCAACAAAGGTCACGGAAGAGTGCGTAGTAGCGTGGCAAGGGAACCAAATTAAAGTTCATGGCCCTCGTTACATCATGCTTTACAAGCCAGAAGGGTTTGTATGTTCACATGAAGACGGTTCTAACCAGACAGCATTTGAATTATTAGATGAAGTTAAGATGGATAAGCTGCATTTTGCTGGCCGTCTTGATGTTGATACTACCGGCTTAGTGTTAATTACTGATGATGGCCAATGGTCACACCGTATTACTTCGCCAAAGCATAAGTGCCAAAAAACTTACCGAGTTTGGTTGGTTGAACCTGTTGAAGACGACTATGTCGAGAAATTCAAAGAAGGTATTCAGCTGAAAAGTGAAACAGGCTTGACGCTTCCAGCGCACTTAGATGTTCGTGCAGAAAAAGAAGTATTACTGACTATTCATGAAGGTAAGTACCACCAAGTTAAACGTATGTTTGCCGCACTAGGCAATAAAGTAGAAGCTTTACACCGTGAAAAAATCGGTGACATTGAAATGGACGAATCTCTTGAACTAGGTGAATACCGTTACCTAACACAAGAAGAAGTCGATTCAATCTGGAAGTAATCACTTTCAGTTTTAATAGCCGACCAAGGATAGCGTCGGCTGAATTCTTTGACTGGCACTAGGAAAGTTTCAGCCATTGCCTCAATTTATCGCCTTAACTTTTCTGGTTGACGGGATGATATGACTAGTTCGGAGAATTATGAATACTGCTACTCAACGTGTTGAGACCCCACAATTAGGGTTACTACTCTTTTTGATTCTGGGTGCGATTGGCGCGTTAACTCCACTTGCTATTGATATGTACCTACCGGCAATGCCAACGATCGCCAAAGATCTCGGTGTGACTGCTGGTGAAGTACAAATCACGCTGACGGCATATACGCTTGGATTTGCTTTAGGGCAATTACTGCACGGCCCACTTGCCGATAGCTTTGGCCGCCGCCCTGTATTGTTAATCGGGGTCTTTTTCTTTGCAGTGGCTTCTATTATTAGTGCAACTACACATGGTATCGAAGCGTTAACTTATATTCGTACTGCTCAAGGTTTTGCAGGGGCAGCCGCTGCTGTGGTTATTCAAGCTGTTGTGCGTGATATGTTCGACCGTGAAGATTTTGCTCGAACAATGTCTTTCGTGACGCTGGTTATGACTGTCGCGCCACTCATAGCACCAATGATCGGTGGCTACCTTGCATTATGGTTTGGCTGGCGTTCAATCTTTTGGGTATTAGCTATTTTTGCAGCCATTGTAATCGCTGCTGTACTTTGGAAAATTCCAGAGACATTACCAGCTGAAAGTCGGCAGCCGTTGCGGTTTAAGACAACCCTAAGAA
>NZ_JAKJSW010000073.1:0-19327 GCF_050337375.1 Vibrio makurazakiensis
CACTTGAACTTAGCCGATTAGAAATTATCCGTAAGCTTGGTCGTGCGGCTGAATATAAAGACAATGAAACGGGTATGCACGTTGTAAGAATGAGTTATTACTCAAAGATTCTGGCTTTACAGCTTGATGTAAGTGACCGCTGGGCTGAATTACTGTTCCAGGCAGCTCCAATGCATGACATTGGGAAAATTGGTATTCCAGATCATATCTTAGGAAAACCCGGTAAGCTCGATGCTGAAGAGTGGGCAATCATGCAAACACACGTCACTATCGGTGGTGACATCATCGGAGACAACGAGTCTGAGCTATTGCAGATTGCTCAAGAAATCGCTTTATACCATCATGAAAAATGGGATGGTAGTGGTTACCCTCATAAATTAAGTGGGACTGATATTCCGCTCAGTGCACGTATTGTTGCCATTGCAGACGTATTTGACGCGTTAACTAGCGAACGTCCGTATAAAAATGCTTGGCCAATTGAAAAAGCAATCGGGCTCATTCAAGAAGAAGCGGGTAAGCATTTCGACCCGACCTTAGTTCCTATCTTTGTAAATCAGCTCGATGAAATGCTTTCTATCAAAGACTCTTTCACTGACGAAATAGAACATTAATCTCTTAGGTATTCTATGAACACTGTTTCTCGCTTTGCTTCTGATTCGAAAAAAATACTTGTCGCCTTTGTAGTTTCAACCTTAATACTGTTCTCGGTAGCCGCTGCAAGTTGGGTAAATCTAAACAACCGTTTTCAAGGTATTGAGGACTATGCATTAAGTACCCAACTACTCACTTCACTGGATAAGTTGAGAGTTTATGAACTGACCTTTAGTAACGATGCAACACTAAAAGCAGCCACTATGGTACTTACTGAGGCAGACGATACTTCCGCGCTTGCAGAAGCCTTTTCATCTGCGCACGACAATCCTCTCGTTACTTCATTACTCGAAGAGTACCTTTCTGAGTTTGATCAGTATGTAGACTTAGTTAGTTTGAGTGTTCAAACACGATCATTGATGGATCAAAAATCTCTTGAAGCAACACAACTTCTGGTCGACATGCAATCCTCACATAAGAGTACCATTGGCCAAGTAACCCAAGAGGTCAAAGCATTAAGGCAGCATGCGGTCGCACAAGCTGACTTAACAATGAAGTCCAACTGGCTATCAACTATTAGTGCTAACATCCAAAATCTAGAAAAGGAGTATCTACTTAACCCTACTCCCAGAGCCTATTCAGCGGTTAAACTAGAACTTCAAAAAATGGCATCTTTAATTGTTCAGCTTAATACTGAGCTTGTCGACCCAAATGCCCAGCAAAAGCTTCAAACCGTCAATCAGGCAAAGAATCGTTACTTAACCAACCTAATCCAGTTGCAAGGGCTGTCTAGCCAGACAGCAGCACTCAAGCAAGCCATTATCAAGCAGATCTCCAGAAACGGCATGGAACTGTCTAGGGCGACGAGTAAGTTAAGTGAACAGCAGCAACTGCTTCTGTCCCATGCAAATGAAGGGGTGGCTAGTGCGCAAGCTCACCTTTCTTCACAGCTTACCGTTGGTGAAAACTTATTAGTTGTTCAAACTCTACTTAGCCAATCTAAGCAGCTAAATAGAGACTTTTTGCTCGCGGATCAAACCAAGCAACAAGTCATTGCAACGCAAGTTTCTGATTTAATAAATGAAATGCAAGCAACGTCGCTTTCAGCACGAAAGCTGTTGACCATGTACGCCCCTGACATGAATGTGACGGCATTCGACGATCATGTCACTGTTTATGAAGAAGAGTTCAACACTCTGGCATCTGCCCAAGCTCAGAGCCATGATGTTCTCGCTCGAATGAATAGTCATTTCAAAGAAGTGCATCAATTGGTTTCTGCTGTTTATCTAGCTGAGAGCGATAACGTTAATAGTGCTAGTAGCTTCTCTTTACACTTAGCGATTGGTGGCTTGATATTCTTCGTAATTGTGATGCTAATGGGCATACTTGCGAACAAAGCTCACTCTGCACTCGAACATTTTGCCAATAACCTAGCGATTGCACGCGATGAAGCTGATGCCGCTAACCACGCTAAATCTGACTTCTTGGCTAATATGAGCCATGAAATACGAACTCCAATGAACGCTATAATTGGAATGAGCTACCTAGCGTTAAAAACAGATCTCACAAAAGCTCAGCGCAACTACATTCATAAAGTAAAACTCTCTTCAGACTCCCTACTCGGTTTGATTAACGACATCTTAGATTTTTCTAAGATCGAGGCTGGTAAGCTTGATATCGAAAACGTTGATTTCCATTTAGAAAATGTCCTAGACAACATTACCAACCTTGTAGGATTAAGAGCCTCAGAACGAGGATTAGAGTTACTGATCCAGGTCGATCGTGACGTGCCAACTAATTTGATTGGCGACCCACTGCGTCTTGGACAAATACTGATCAACCTAAGTAATAACGCCGTAAAATTCACTGAAAAAGGCGAAGTTAAAATCGCTATTTCAGTAGAAGAACGTGACGGTGACCATGTAAAACTCAATTTTGCAGTGTCTGACAGCGGTATAGGTATGACTCAAGAGCAAGCTGCAAAACTGTTTAACAAGTTCACACAGGCAGACTCCTCAACAACCCGTAAGTACGGTGGTACAGGGTTAGGTCTAGCGATCAGTAAAGAGCTATCTCAATTAATGGGTGGTGACATTAAAGTCACGACCGAACTGGGTAAAGGCTCTACATTCTCGTTTTCTATTGCGACGACAATCAGTCAGTCTTTAACTCAACCCCGCGTTGTAGTACCGACTCAGTTAGACCACATTAAAGTACTTGTTGTTGACGATAACGCGAGTGCTCGATTGATTGTTGGCGACTTACTAGAATCTTTAAACTTCACGCCTATTCTCACTGCCTCTGTTGATGAAGCGTTAGCTGAGCTTCAACAAGCAGAAGAACAAAACCAACCATTTGATCTGGTCATTTCTGATTGGAAGATGCCAAGAAAGGATGGTGTCGATTTAATTGACGCGATACATAACGAAATCCAATTCGAAAATCCACCTAAATTGATGATGTTAACCGCTTACGGGCGTGAAGAGCTGGCTGATGCGTTACAAAAACGTGGGCTTAGCGTTCCTAGTATCTTGGACAAACCAATCACATCATCACACTTGTTTGATGCCATAATTTCCTTGTATGGGCTAGAAGATGGTCGAGTTTCCCGAAGCGAAATTGAACAGCAAACGCAGCTTGCCAATGTGCAACAGCTGGCGGGCGCAAACATCTTGTTGGTTGAAGATAATGAAATAAACCAAGAGCTCGCAACTGAGCTGCTTGAAGGGCAACAAATTAAAGTGACCATCGCAGAGAACGGCCAGCAAGCGATTGAGCTTTATCAACAAGCCGTAGCCAGCAAACAACCTTACGATGGTATTTTGATGGACTGTCAAATGCCGATCATGGATGGCTACGAAGCAACGGAACACATTCGCCAAAAGCTTAATGACTCCCAAGTTCCTATTATCGCAATGACAGCCAACGTGATGGAACGAGATAAAGAAAAAGCACTTAATTGTGGTATGAGTGACATTATCGCGAAGCCAATCGACGTAGGTTCTATGTTTGCGACGCTTGCAAGTTGGGTTTCCCCTGCGCAACCTGAAGCCTTAACGGTTAGCTCAGAAGAACAAACCGATCATTCATCTGATCTGGATTTATCAGTTGTTCTATCTTCGGTCGACGGTTTAGATACCAAACTTGGGTTAATGAGAGCCAATGAAAACCATCAGCTTTATCTTAAACTTATCAACCGTTTTACAGACACCTACTCCACTAATGAAGCATTAACACAAGGGCTTAATAGTGCAGAGCATCAACGATATCTTCATACATTGAAGGGCGTTTCAGGGAATTTAGGGGCAATGGATCTGCATCAAGCCTGCGAGCAGCTCGAATCAGACCCAAGTAACGAATCACTGCAAGCTACCGTGATGCAAGCAACTGTAACTTTAACTTCTCAGCTTCAGGAAGCTTTAGACAGCGAGGCGCTAGCGGAACAATTGAGTTCGTCAGAACAAACTGGTTCAGAGCCGAATGACTCGAGCACTATACAAGCTGATCTCGATATTTATAATCAGTTAGTTGAAGCCGTTAGAAATGACGATACCGACGCTTTGTCGATCACTCTAGAAATAGAAGATAGTGCCGTTCTTGGTCTTTCTCATCCAGAATACAAGCAGCTAGAAAATGCTTTGGAAGAGTTCGACTTCGAAGGGGCACTCGAAATACTCCAACACTCTTCGTTATCGACATAAGGTATACACACTACCCTAACCCACTTAAAAGGAGCGCATAGCTCCTTTTTCGTTTCTAGTGTCCAACATATAGGCTCTATATTGTAATTTTCGAGTCGGAAGCAGCTTACTCACCACCCTGTGAACTTTATGAACAAAACCTTCTAAATGTTCTTTATTCTCAATATCACCACATTAAAGACAAAGTTGTAACATCACGTTAACTTTATAAGCATCTGCTCAACGAGGATTTATTCCAAACGTTTAGTACGACAAATAAAGCATAAGTGTCAGTCAACGAGCTGACACATCACATAAGGAACGTGAATCATGTTTAAGGCACTAAAACCAACACTAGCAGCATCAGTCATCGCAGCTACATTTTCATTCAGCTCTTTTGCTGCCGATGTTGAAAAAATCCATTTCTTAATCCCTGGCGGCGCTGGTGGTGGTTGGGATATGACAGCTCGTGGTACTGGTGATGTTCTAGTTAAATCAGATATCGTAGAAAACGTCTCTTTCCAAAACCTTTCTGGTGGCGGTGGCGGTAAAGCTATTGCACACCTTATTGAAACGGCTAAACGCCAAGAAGATACTTTGATGGTGAACTCAACGCCTATCGTTGTACGTTCTCTTACTGGTATTTTCCCTCAATCTTTCCGTGATTTAACACCTGTAGCTGCAACCATTGCCGATTACGGCGCAATCGTAGCTTCTGCAGATTCTAAGTACGACTCTTGGGAAGACGTAGTTAAAGAATTCGAATCTAACCCTCGTAAAGTTAAAATCGCTGGCGGTTCAGCTCGTGGCAGTATGGATCACCTGGTTGTAGCTGCTGCTTTTAAAGGTGAAGGTTTCGACGCTAAGAAAGTTCGCTACATCGCATACGATGCTGGCGGTAAGGCAATGGCAGCCCTACTTTCTGGTGAAACTCAGCTTCTATCAACAGGCCTTGGCGAAGTTCTAGAAATGTCTAAGTCTGGACAAGTTAAAGTTCTAGCGGTTACCGCTCCTAAACGTCTAGACGCAGCGCCAAACATCCCAACTCTAACTGAGTACGGCAATGAAACAGTATTTGCTAACTGGCGTGGTTTCTTCGCTGCTCCAAATACTGATCAAGCGAAGATCGACGAGTGGAACCAAGCTCTGAACAAAATGTACAAAACTGATGAATGGCAAGTTGTTCGTGACCGTAACGGTTGGATTGACAACTACAAAGGCGACAAAGACTTCTACGCATTCCTAGAAGACCAAGAGAAACAAATGGGTGACCTAATGCGCGAGCTAGGCTTCCTTAAGTAACACCCTGATGCTTTAGGGCTGGAAACGGCCCTATTAGTTTCAACTAAGTTAAAACAGTTTCGCCGTACATGAGTTAACCTCGAAAAACTCCTTTGTTTATTAGTAGGTCCTTTGACTAGCAGCAAATCACCTACCTTTCGTTAATGACCCCGAATCTTCTCATTGACTCGCTTATGTACGGCTTTTTTTATTCCCCTATACCACGCAAACGGAGTTGGATATGTCGGATTTGCCAACCAAACTATTAAGTAAAGAGTATCTACTATGCCGCGATCGAGTCGGTGCAATGATCTTTTTACTCGTGTGCCTTTGTTACGGCTACCAAACCACGCTCATCCCCCTATTCCCTGGCGACGAATACGAACCCTTTACGGCTCGCACCCTGCCAATCTTATTAACCTTTGCGGGTATTGGCTTATCGCTTCTGTTACTAGTTACTGGTCAAGCTGACGAAGAAAGCGGTGCTGTTTCCGATTTTGATTGGAAACTACTCATTGGCTTCTTAATACTAATGGCTTTATACGGTGTCGGCCTGACTTACCTTGGCTTTGTACTCGCTACAGGGTTTTTCTTGCTTGCAGGTTTTTACCTACTTGGTGAGCGCCGTAAACCGATTCTATTTGGGGCATCATTCCCGTTTGTTATCGCGTTTTACCTTCTACTGACTCAAGGTTTAGATATTTACCTAGAGCCAGGTCTAATCTTTACTCTTTGGTAGGAATAACATTATGTTAGATGGAATTTTACAAGGACTTTCTACCGCAGTTATGCCGATGAACATCATGATGGTGATCGTAGGCTGTTTTGTCGGTACTTTCATTGGCATGTTGCCTGGTCTAGGGCCTATCTCTGCTATTGCACTGATGATCCCAATCACTTACGGTCTAGACCCTTCTTCAGGTCTTATTCTGATGGCCGGCGTATACTACGGTGCGGTATTCGGTGGCTCTACATCGTCAATTTTGATTAATGCTCCCGGCTGTTCTTCTACAGTTGTAACAGCATTCGACGGCTACCCAATGGCACAAAAAGGCCAAGCAGGTAAAGCTTTAGCACTGGCTGCTTACTCTTCTTTTACTGGTGGTACGCTTTCAGCAATCATGCTTCTTATTGCGGCACCAGCCCTAGCAAGTGTTTCACTAAGTTTCCAATCTTCAGACTACTTCGCTCTGATGCTACTAGGCTTGTCTGCGGTAGCGGCTTTTGCTGGCCCAGGTCAGGTTGTTAAAGCGTGGATGATGACTATTCTTGGCTTAATGCTATCGACCGTTGGTATTGATAAAGGTGTGGGCGTAGAGCGCTTTACATTCGGTTTGACTGACCTAATGGATGGTTTCAGCTTCCTTCTACTTGCAATGGCAACATTCGCACTAGGTGAGACCTTAATGGGTATTCTTAAGCCAGAGAAAGACACGAGTGGCGAAGAAAGCCAAAAAATGTCTGACATTGGTAGCATGAAGGTCACCAAAGAGGAGTTTAAAGAAGTCGCTCCGGTTTCTATTCGTTCATCTATCCTTGGATTTTTCACAGGTGTTCTACCCGGTGCGGGGGCAACCATCGCAGCATTCCTAAGCTATGGTATGGAACGTAGCCTAGCGCCAAAAGATAAACAGAAAGAGTTTGGTAAAGGCAGCATTCGTGGTCTTGTGGCTCCAGAATCAGCGAACAATGCCGCATCAAGTGGTTCATTTGTACCGCTACTAACCTTAGGTATTCCAGGTTCAGGTACAACAGCAATCATGCTTGGCGCATTAATCGCTTATGGTATTCAACCTGGCCCACGCCTTTTTGTTGAGCACCCAGACGTATTTTGGTCAGTCATCATCTCTATGTACTTCGGTAATATTGTATTAGTGATCCTGAACTTACCTTTGATCCCTTATATTTCTAAGTTACTCGCTGTGCCTAGAACGGTTCTACTACCTATGATTTTGTTCTTCTCAATTACAGGTGTGTACTTAGTATCGTTTAACACGATGGATGTCTTCATCATGTTGATGGTCGCAATGGCTGCTATCGCGCTCAGGTTAGCTAACTTCCCTCTCGCACCACTCTTGCTCGGTTTCATTTTGGGCGGATTGATGGAAGAAAACTTAAGACGCGCATTAATGATTGCAGACGGCGAATTGAGTTTCCTATGGGAACGCCCAATCACTATGACATTTACGATATTGGCTGTGTTAGTACTAAGTAGCCCTATATTCTTGAACCTATTTAAAAAGTTCAGAGCAAAACCAGTAGAAGCATAACCCCTATGTTGTGCGTCTTCTTAAAGGCACAAAACAACATTAATGCTTAAAATCCAAAAGGAGCGATTTCGCTCCTTTTTCTTTTTTATTCCCCTATTCGGGATTCTAATTTTAGCATCTACCTCATGGGAACTTATTCCCTAGTCAGCGTCGTAAGTTTGAAAACTTGTGAATACGAACAGAAAATCAACCTGATACCAATCTTAATATCAAGTATTGTATACAATCCCTAACAAACTCTCGGTAACCAAGTGGACTGGATCATTCTATTTCTAGCAGGTGTAATAGGCGGCATACTTAACTCTATCGCGGGTGGTGGCAGCTTTATTACTTTCCCCGCATTGCTGTTTGCTGGTGTACCGCCTATTGCGGCGAATGCAACCAATACGTTTGCCTCTTGTGCTGGCTACATGAGCGGCGCATACGCACTAAAAAATGAAATAGTAACCGGAACCAAACAATTAAAGCTCACCATCATTCTAAGCATTTTGGGCGGTGCTATTGGCGCTTTTCTTTTGCTTAACACGCCCGAAGCTGTTTTTACTCAATCTGTACCTTGGTTGCTTCTCTTCGCCACCCTTCTGTTTATCTTCGGTGGCAAACTCAACAGTGCACTAAAAAGAACAACATCAAAACACAAGCACGCAACACAAGCTGGTGTGTTTTTCTCGGGGCTGTTTTTGTTAGTGGTCTGTATATATGGCGGATATTTTAATGCAGGATTAGGGATAGTAACGCTAAGCTATTTGGCACTTGCTGGTTACACCAATATCACAGTGATGAACGGCATAAAGTTATTGATCTCAGCTTGTGCATCTTTTGCTGCTATTTTATTTTTTATTATCAATGGATCAATCGATTGGTCACTCGGCACTGCTACGCTAGTTGGCACTCTTGTGGGCGGCTACTATTCAGCAAGGATCTCTCGGGGAATATCACCTCAGCACATCCGACTAACAGTAACCATTGCTAGCGTACTAATTACCGGTTACTTTTTTATCTCAACTTACCTTTAATTACCTAACTCAGTAACGCTTTGCTAAACCAATACATGGGAACAAACTCATTCGTTGGACTATTCTACTAATAAGACTTAACACAGTTATTGGTAGCTTATGCGTATCCTAATGATCCAAACTCTCATCTTGCTTTTATTATTAGCTTCTACGGTTTCAGCGTCCCCTCAGGTTATTACCTTGGCCAATGGCGAATGGGCTCCCTATCAATCTAAAAACCTCCTCCACTCTGGTTTCGTCTCTCGTATTGTTCTAGAAGCCTTTGCCGAAGAAGGCTATACGGTGGAGTTTGATTACATGCCATGGATGCGAGGAGTCGAAAAAGCAAAATTAGGCGATGTGGAAGGTACGTTTATTTGGGCACATAGCCCTGTAAGAGAGAAGTACTTCCACTTTTCAGATCCTGTACTTACTCTAACCACCTCTTTATTCCATCGAAAAGACGAAAAGTTGGTGTGGGATAAACCTGAAGAYCTTCGGGATTACGCCATTGGTGGTGTGATCGGCTACGTATATGGCCTTGAAGAATTAGAAGAGCTTGGTACGTTACACATTAACAGGATCCCCAATGACACTGGGAATTACTATAAGCTGATTTCTGGTCGACTTGATATTGTTTTAGAGGATACCGATGTTGGCTATGATCTTATTAACCGACTAAAACTCGGTCGAGAAATTGAAGCTGATCCTAGAAAACTCAATGAACGAGAGTATGCGCTGATGATCTCTCGCCAATCCCCTAGAGCTGAAGAGTTAATCAGCGCATTTAATCGCGGTCTAAAGGTACTTAAAGAAGATGGTCGCTTGGAACGTTACAGACAGGCGTCAGTGAACGGCGAGTACAAAAAATAAACTTCATAGCCAATGGCTAATACGATGTAAAACAAAAACCTATAAGCGCTTAAGTAACTCCACCGCATAGGGAACTCTCAACGCCTATCTAACCATTACAACCACCGATTAACCACAATTTTAGTGATGCCAATAGGATTTATCAAAACGATTAGTTACATAACTGCTACATCATTGTTATTGTTATGTTCATAATTATAAAAGAACAAATAATCAATATATAACAATTACATATGCACAATAAAGGTTGGCACCTACATGTTTGATTACCCAGAAATCACTGCGCTTGCGGCACAAGATAAAGATATCGCCTCTATTTTAGATGACTTATTCAGGAGTGTTAATTCGACTTATCCAAGCCTCTCTCGATTCTCAATCGTTCTCACAGACCACACTAAAGCATCAAATTACTACGTTTATGATCTTCTAAGTAATACCGCGATATACGATTACAGTGAACAGGAACTCCATAGCCATTCCTCTTTGACCAATCTTGCTAACACAAAGAGTGTGCGTATTATTGATGACTTGTCTTCTATTCCATCAACACGAGTTCAACAGCTGTTAGCTATAGGGCATAGAAGCAGTTATACAACATCAATTCCTTACAAAGAGTCCAATCTCGGTTTCATTTTTGTCAATGCATCATCAACCGGGTTCTTTTCTGAACGCGAGCAAAAGCGCGACATTGAATTCTTTGCTCAGACGATCGCCAACCTTTTTATCCAACAGCATAACAACCAAATCCACTTTCAAAACTCACTCACCATCGCTCTTAATATGGGGCACGCCAGAGATCCTGAAACCAAAGAGCATTTGTTGAGAATGGGAAAGTACAGTGAACTCCTTGCGCGCATACTCTCTGACATATCGAAAGAGATATCACATCAGTTCGTCCACCGTATCCGCCTGTACGCACCATTCCATGATATTGGGAAATACCGTATTCCTGACGATGTTCTATTCAGTTCAAAACGATTCACACCCACCGATCGAGAAATCATGGAAAAGCATACGATTTTTGGAGAAGAAGTCATTGATGACGTTGTATCGATTACTGACTCTAATTCGATCTCGCGCAAAGAAGTTCAGTTCATCAAAAATATTGTCCGTCATCACCATGAACGATTCGATGGTTCAGGCTTACCAGACTCGCTAAGTTATCGAAACATCCCCCTTGAAGCACGCATCGTCACATTAGCAGACGTGTTTGATGCACTTCTTAGCCAAAGAGCATACAAAGA
The DNA here is from genome assembly GCF_050337375.1 of Vibrio makurazakiensis. Taxonomy (NCBI): domain Bacteria; kingdom Pseudomonadati; phylum Pseudomonadota; class Gammaproteobacteria; order Vibrionales; family Vibrionaceae; genus Vibrio; species Vibrio makurazakiensis. Next base: position 10,935 of record NZ_JAKJSW010000073.1, read on the forward strand.
GGCGTGGTCTACAGCGAAAGTCATCGCGTATATTGAACACAACAGTGGCACTTTGTTTGACCCTGACTGCGTAAACGCTCTTACAAGCAACCTAGAGCTGTTTATTGAGATACGCGATCACTATCTTGATTCAAACTCCAATGAAAACGTTCTTGCCTGCTAAAGCGCTGATCAGGCAATCCAATCTMTCGCACTTATATCGTTAGGTTACTTTTATCAAATAAATTGTATACAATAGTAAAAACAATCATAAGTAAGGATACACAATGCTCTGGAAAGTCTATTTAAGTGGCGAGATTCACACAGATTGGCGCGATCAAATTATTCAAGGTTCGAAACGTCTTGATCTAAATATTGAGTTCTACTCTGCCAATACCGATCATGAGTCAAGCGATGCTGCAGGCGACCTATTACGTGAAAACAGCGAAGGGTTCTGGCGCGATCATCAGTCTTCCAAAGTGAATGCGATACGTACTAAAACTCTGATTAAGCAATGCGATATCGGTGTGGTTCGCTTTGGTGATAAATACCGTCAGTGGAACGCTGCATTTGATGCTGGAGTTCTATCAGCAATGGATAAACCTTTCATTACTTTGCACGATGAAACTCTGATCCACCCACTAAAAGAAGTGGATGCAGCGGCAATGGCGTGGGCTGAAACACCACAGCAAGTAGTGGAACTATTAAGCTATGTGGTAAACAAATAAGCTACGTAGTAAATAAATAGACGTCGCCAGTGACATAATATTTCGATTTCAAACGCACCTTTTAAATTACGTTTAGCGTGATGTTTTAGGTGCGTTTCTATTTGTTCCACCTTAGCTTATTAATTGAATCGGCTAAACTTCTTCCGATATTGACTAGGGGTTTGACGCTTATAATCTTTAAATAGACGATTAAAGTTGGCCTGGTTTCGATAGCCTACTTTTTCCGCCACAATATTTATCGGCAGGCTAGTATTCGTCAGCAAGTCCGATGCATGATTGAGCCGAAGCTTTTTAAGATACTGGCTAAAGCTTTCACTAAAATGTGACTCAAATAGCCGATGGATTGAACTCTCACTGATACACATTTCTTGAGCGAGTTCAGCCAAAGTCAGTGGAAGATGGTAGTTAGACTCAATATATTGAGTAAGTCTATCAATCCTCTCTACCTCAACTCGATTATTCGCATCACCAGTCTGACGTGCATACGACTGTAAGGTATGGCTACTTTTATCCATCACCAAGATAGAAAATGCTTTGAGTAAATCAGCTAGGTGTAAAATCGAAGACTGGTGTTGAAACTGACCTCCAAACATATGTTGGATAAGCTCAAATAGCTCCTCCCCAGTATCAACATTAAAAGCGAGGCCTTTTTCGGCTTTTTTTAAAAGATCTTCAAGCTTCCTAAGCTCAATACAGCTAAACATCATATTAGCGATCCAATCCTTTTTGAACCAAATACTATGACGCTGCGCTTGCTCTCCTTCACACACGTGTTCAACTTCAAATGCATGAGGTGTATTCGGAGCAATTAACCACAAGGTATTGTGCTCGACCTGCCCTTGGTAGTGACCTAAATAACCCTTACCACTGTAATGACGGTGAAGTACCAACTCGAACTCATGGTGGTAGTGCCAGTCGGCTTCTCCATTGCAATTGGATTCTTTTAAATAGCGCCACGATGAACCTAATCGCTGAGGGACTTTTTCCAATCTTGCTGTAGTCATCATTCCCCTAACTTCAGTATCGACGTTGAAAAGCATTAATTATTGACAGAATAGTACTATAAATAATCTTAAGTCCTACAAAATGATAAGAAAGTACCAAAAGTCGACGAGCCAGTACTAAAACTGATGAGTAAGAAACTTAGTCTAGCCCTGTTACCAAAGAGGGTTCAGTTATGAAAACGCTATCGAAACACATTAAACAACTCATCATCCACAATCGTACCGACTGGTTGGCTTTGATGACACAAGGATACGGCGTCGCCTATCCTAGTCTGTGGAAAGCGCTAGGTTACCAGTCTCAGAACGAATTCGAGGCAGATTATCATGCCAGCCTTTTGAGCTTACCCAACGCAAAAATAAACGAATAAACAATCACCTAATCTTCCCCCTATTTAGCGGCTTGGCCTAGTCAACCGAGTCGTTAGATTCCAGCATCCATTCCAACTATTTACCCCTTTTAAGCAGCCAAATATTAACTTTTAAAACTATCGTTAAATCCCATAAGAAGATTAATCCAGATCACCAAATCAGATTTTTTGATATCAATTTAGGTTAATTTTCAATCAACAGTGAGATACTTAAACCGTTGAAGGAAGACACCGTTTAGGGGGCAATATGAACACCAAATTAGGTCATGTTATGTCATCAAGTCGGCTTATCTGCTTTGTCGCTTTTCTCGCCGCTACCTTTGCATGGGTACTCAGCATGCCCGCACTGTTCTCTGTTTCAGTATTATTTCTAGTAGTTAGCGCAGTCATTTACGTGTTAGACCTACTGAAAAATAACGCCAAGGAAAAAGGAGCTTAACCCCTCTCTTCGATGTACCTCTTATTGCGTTATACAAACAAAAAAAGGATGCCAATTGGCATCCTTTTTGATATTCAATACTGAATCTAACGAACGATTATACGTCGTAAGTTGTAGAAGCAGTGTCGCCGCCTGTACCAGTCCAGTTTGTGTGGAAGAATTCACCACGTGGACGGTCAGTACGCTCATAAGTGTGAGCACCGAAGTAGTCACGCTGAGCTTGTAGAAGGTTAGCTGGCAGACGAGCTGTTGTGTAACCGTCTAAGAACGAAAGTGCAGAGATAGTACATGGCATTGGGATACCAGATTCTAGTGACTTCGCAGAAACCTTACGCCACGCTACTAGGCTGCTTTGTAGGATGTTCTTGAAGTACTCATCAGAGCCTAGGAATGCGATATCTGGGTTCGCTTCGTACGCATCACGGATGTTGCCTAGGAAAGCAGAACGGATGATACAACCGCCACGCCACATTAGAGCAACGTTACCGTAGTTTAGATCCCAACCATTTTCGTTCGACGCTTCACGCATAAGCATGAAACCTTGAGCGTAAGAAATGATCTTAGAAGCCAGTAGAGCTTGACGTAGTGCATCAACCCACTCTTGCTTGTCGCCTTCAACTGGAGTAATTGTCTTCTCGAACAAAGCTTCAGCTTCAACACGTTGGTCTTTAAGTGCAGACAGGCAACGAGAGAATACAGACTCAGAGATTAGAGTTAGTGGGATACCTAGGTCTAGTGCATTGATACCAGTCCACTTACCAGTACCTTTTTGGCCTGCAGTGTCTAGGATCTTCTCAACTAGAGCTTCACCGTCTTCATCTTTGTAGCCAAGGATGTCAGCAGTGATTTCAACTAGGTAGCTATCTAGCTCAGTCTTGTTCCAGTCAGCGAATACTGCTTGCATTTCGTCTGCAGACATACCAAGACCGTCTTTCATGAACTGGTATGCTTCAGTAATTAGCTGCATGTCACCATATTCGATGCCGTTGTGTACCATCTTAACGAAGTGACCAGCACCATCGTTACCAACCCAGTCACAACAAGGCTCACCAGCGTCAGTTTTTGCAGAAATACCTTGGAAGATTGGCTTAACCGCTTCCCAAGCTTCAGCCGCGCCGCCTGGCATGATTGAAGGACCGAAACGAGCACCTTCTTCACCACCAGATACACCAGTACCGATGAAGTGGATGCCTTTCTCACGACAATGCGCTACACGACGGTTAGTGTCTGGGTAGTTAGTGTTACCACCATCAATGATGATGTCGCCTTCGTCTAGAAGCGGGATTAGGTTTTCGATGAACGTGTCTACAACGTCACCAGCACGAACCATAAGCATCACTTTACGTGGCGCTTCTAGTTTCTCAACTAGCTCTTCTAGAGAGTAAGCACCAACAATGTTAGTACCTTTAGCTGGGCCTTCTAGGAACTCGTCTACTTTCGCAGCAGTACGGTTGTGAGCCACAACTTTGAAGCCGTGGTCGTTCATGTTTAGGATAAGGTTCTGACCCATTACTGCTAGGCCAATTACACCGATATCACCTTTCATTATTTTATCTCCTTGCGGCTAGTCACAATTATGCGATAGCACTTGCTGCATTTGAATCTAGGAACCACTCTGTTTCGCCAGTCTTAGACTGGATTTTTGCCGCCGGGTAAGGCAACTCTGAAGCAGGCGTAGTATGAATTTCTTTTACGATTTCAACTTTACCAGCGCCAAGCACTAGGTAGCTGATTCGCTTTGCTGCTTCTAAAACTTTTGCCGTTTTAGAAACACGGATTTGGCCAGACTCAGGGTGAGAAGCCAGTACAGATAAGTTCTCATCTTGGTAGTTAGTCACACCCGGGAATAATGAAGCAGTGTGGCCATCTGCGCCAACACCTAGCAGGATCCAATCAAAAACAGGCGTGCCGTTTTCTGTTGGGACCACATCTGCCATTTCTTTTGCGAAACGTTCTGCTTCTGCTTTAGGCTCATCTTCACCGCGAATACGGTGGATGTTTTCTGCTGGCAGGCTTACATTTGAAAATAGTAACGTGTTTGCTTCACCGAAATTGCTTTCAGCATCATCAGGTGCAACACAACGCTCGTCGCCCCACCAGAAGTGAAGGTTATTCCACTGAATGCCTTCTGCGTAAGGTGCTTGTGCAAGCAACTTGAAAAGCATTTTTGGTGTACTACCACCAGAAAGTGAAATATGAACGGCTTTACCCTGTTCGCTATACGCCTTCATTTCATTTGCTAGGTTTTCAACAACTAGCTCTGGCGTTTCAAAGATCTTGTGATTGATCATAATTCGCAGTAATCCGTGTCTGTTAAGTTCTTACATGGGAAACGCCATGCTCGGTCGTCTCTTTGAAGAAGCTCATCGGCTTCCTGAGGACCCCAAGTTCCGCAAGCGTAACCAAACAATGATTGAGGATCTTGTTTGAAATCTAAGATTGGCTGTACGTACTTCCAACATGCTTCTACTGCATCAGTACGTGCAAATAGAGTGGCATCACCGTTTAGTGCATCAAGAAGAAGACGCTCATACGCTGTTAGCATTTGAGTCTCTGGTAAGTCAGAGTAAGAGAAGTTCATTTTTACTTCTTTTGCTTTGAAACCAGCGCCAGGCTCTTTCAAACCAAAGCTCATCTGAATACCTTCGTCCGGTTGGATGCGGATAATCAGCTTGTTCTCTGGTGCGTCTTGACCAAATACTGGGTGCGGTGTGTTCTTAAAGTGAATCACAATTTCTGTTACACGTGTAGGTAAACGCTTACCAGTACGTACGTAGAAAGGAACACCATTCCAACGCCAGTTGTTGATATGAGCTTTTAGACCAATGTAAGTTTCAGTACGAGAGTCGTCTGCTACACCATTCTCTTCGCGGTAACCCAGTAGGTGCTGTCCACGAACGTCTGACGCTGTGTACTGACCTAGCACTAAGTCTTTGCGTAAATCATCTTCTTCAAGAGGCTTAAGACATTGCAGTACTTTGACCACTTCGTCACGGATAGAATCAGCGTTGATCTGTGCTGGCGGTTCCATACCAACCATCGCTAGTACTTGTAGCAAGTGGTTTTGGAACATATCGCGCACTGCGCCAGAGCCATCGTAATAGCCACCACGCTCTTCAACACCAAGGAACTCTGCACCTGTGATCTCAACGTAATCAATGAAGTTACGGTTCCACAGTGGTTCAAACATAGCGTTTGAGAAACGTAGAACAAGTAAGTTCTGAACGGTTTCTTTGCCCAGGTAGTGGTCAATACGGTAGATTTGGTGTTCTTGGAAGTGATGATGGATCTCTTCATCTAACTTTTGAGCAGACGCTAAATCGTAGCCAAACGGCTTTTCGATAATAAGACGGCGCCAACCGTTAGATTCGTCGTTCAAGCCATGAGCTGCAAGGTTTGCAGGGATCACGCCATAAAGACTTGGTGGAGTCGCTAGATAGAAAAGCGTGTTGTGATTTTCAAATTGATATTCTTTTTCAATTTGATCCAAACGCGTAGCTAGTCGAGCATAGTCGTCTATATCTGAAGTATTGATTGCTTGGTAATGCAAGTGCTCAATAAAAGCATCCAGAGTTTCAGGGACTGTTTTTTCCATTTCCTGAAGTGATTGCTTTAACTTTGCGCGATAAGACTCATCGCTGTAATCAGTACGACTAACACCTAAAATCGCAAAGGATTCTGGTAGCTGATTATTCGCATATAGGTGGTATAAAGCAGGGATCAGCTTACGGTAGGTTAAATCTCCCGATGCACCAAAAATTACGATGCTGCTGTTTTCAGGTATTACCATCATCTTTCCTATAAAAACAAGGTTTTCAGTATTCGCTGACAGTAGCAGCGAGATACAAAAATAGATAATAGGTCTTAACTATTACACTAATAGTTAACGCCTATAACTCTAGAAATGTGTTTGGTAAATGAAAGTGATCTATATCACTCTCGATACGGTTGCGTATTGTCTACGACTATTGAGTCTACATCAACCATTGTGAAGGCAATCGATTAAATAATGACTCATTTCTTTGCCAAAAAATTTAAAACGAGTAAAAAATCGGTCACTTTTATGAAAGGAGATGAGCAGTATTCACTGCTCATTTTTAGGGATGTTGTCTGGTCAGATTTGTTCGCTTAATTTGAGTAAGCGATTTCGTGCAGCTTGAAACTAGCGGGTTAACTTGTTGTAGCAACGCTCTGGGCGGCCAACCGTTCCGTAATTAAGATCGGCTTCTAATTCCCCTGCGGTGATCAAATATTCCAAATAACGTCTGGCCGTTGTTCGGCTCGCGCCAATCTTTTCGCCCGCTTCGTCTGCGGTGATTTTGATATCACCTTGAAAAATAGCTCGAATTTTATCTAGCGTTACTCCATCGATCCCTTTTGGTAAACGGTTACTCTGTACGGCATCAGAACCATTCGATGTTTGAAGCATTTTGTCGACAAGCCCTTGATCTAAGTTGGACACGTTGTCGATTTCTTGTCGTTGCGATTGGTACTTTTTTAGTGCTGACTCTAAGCGCGGGAACATAACGGGTTTCAAGAGATAATCCACCACCCCACCACGCATCGCTTGCTGTAAGGTTTCGACATCTCTTGCTGCGGTGATCAAGATAACATCACAACCTTGGTTACTTCCGCGAACCTTTGTCAAAATATCCAACCCTGATCCGTCAGGCAAATAGACATCAAGTAAAACCAAATCAGGTTTTAACACATCGAGCTGCATTTCAGCTTCGGCTTGGGTAGTAGCAATACCAATGACTTCAAAGCCGCCCATTTGGGTTAAATAGCGATGATGAAGCTCTGCGATTGCAATGTCATCTTCGATAATCATAACCCTGGTTAGCGAGCTCATTTTGCTTGTTCCTTCAACACACGTCCTTCCTTAAGCACAAGTTCTTCCTTCGGTAAATAGACCGTCATTCTTGTTCCATGGTCTTTATTGCTGACCATCTCTAATTGGCCATGATAGCGATCTGATAACTGTTTAATCAGATATAACCCGACGCCACGATTAGACGTCGCCTTACTAGAAACACCCTTTTCGGTTAATGAATCAATGGCCAGGCTTTGTGGCAGCCCGCACCCTCTGTCATCCACTTCAAGAATAATTTCATTCCCATAATCACTTACCGATACTTCAATGTTACGACGAGACTGGGCGATATGACCCTCAGTCTTTATCGACTCCATCGTTGCATCAAATGCATTATCAATCAGGTTACCTAATATAGTGACCACATCATCAGAGTTCAGCCATTCAGGTAAAGGTTCTAACCTTGAGCCCTCTTCCACTTTTAGCTCTAGTCCTAATTCACGTGCACGTTCTGTTTTACCTAGTAACATACCTGCAATTAGCGGGTCTTTTACCGTTTCACGCAAAAATTCAATCAGTACTTGATAGTGGGCTGTTTCCTGCCCTATTAAATGCTGAACAGACTCAAGTTCACCCATTTGAACCAAACCACTGATCGTATTTAATTTGTTTCGATGCTCATGGGTTTGAGAACGGAGCAAATCCGCATATTCACGAGTCTGGGATAATTGCTCGGTGAGGTCGTTGATTTCATCTCTTAAACGGAAACTCGACACCGCACCAACCACTTGACCATTAACGATAATAGGGCTTCGGTTGGCTATCAGTCGCTTCTTATTCAAAAACAACTCGATATCGTGGTCAGATTCACCACTCACCAATAAGTCTTCTAGGTCACTGCCCGGTAATACTTCTGAAAACTTTGTATTTAGTGCAGCGTCTCGGTCAATAGAAAGGATTTCACAGGCACTTTTATTGATCGAACGTAAGCAGCCATTAGAATCAATACTTAAAATACCTTCTTTGATCGTGCTTAAAGTAACGTCAAGCTCTACGTACAAA